>NZ_JAELTK010000076.1:0-31019 GCF_016428765.1 Delftia sp. ASV31 | reverse complement strand
GGCTTATGCTTGGCGGCTTGGTTGCCGCAGGCCCTGCCGTGCGGCGCCCGCGTTTTCAGGCCCCGCTTTCCCCGCATTCGCATGTCCCTCCCCGCCCACACCGTCCATGTCGCCGTCCAGACGCCGGCGCACAGCGCCGTGGGCGAGCTGCTGAGCTACACCTGCGACCAGCCCCTGGAGGCGGGCACCCTGGTGCGCGTGCCCCTGGGTCGCCGGGACCTGCTGGGCGTGGTCTGGGATGCCCCGCCCCGCCCCGCCGCCATGCCCGAAGGCGTGGAGCTGCGCCCCATCGCCGCCGTGCTGCAGGGCATTGCACCGCTGCCGGCCGCCTGGCGCCGGCTGGTGGCCTTCGCCGCCTACTACTACCAGCGCAGCGTGGGCGAAATCGCCGTGACGGCCCTGCCCCCGCAACTGCGCGAGATGACGGCCGAGCAGCTGGCGCGCCGGCTCAGGCCGACCAAGGCCGCGGCAAAGAGAGCGGCCAAGGCTGCGAAGGCGGAACAGGCGCAACAGGCGCCTGGCAGTGCGCCTGCATCAGCGCCTGTATCAGCGCTCGCACAGGCCCCGGCCGCCGCCGACATTCCCCCCATCGTCCTCAGCGCCGAGCAGGCCGACGTCTTCACGCAGATCGCCGCCCATCCCGGCCCCTTTCTGCTCTTCGGCAGCACGGGCAGCGGCAAGACCGAGGTCTATCTGAGAGCCACCCAGGCCGCACTGGACGCCGACCCCGGCGCCCAGGTGCTGGTGATGGTGCCCGAGATCAACCTCACGCCCCAGCTGGAGCAGCGCTTCACGGAGCGCTTCGCGCCGCAGTACGGCGCCGCCTGCGTGGTCAGCATGCACAGCGCAATGACCAACCCCCAGCGGCTCAAGAGCTGGCTGGCCGCGCACACCGGCGTGGCGCGCATCGTGCTGGGCACGCGCATGTCGGTCTTCGCCAGCCTGCCGGGCCTGTCGCTCATCGTGGTGGACGAGGAGCACGACGCCAGCTACAAGCAGCAGGAAGGCGCACGCTACTCGGCGCGCGACCTGGCCATCTGGCGCGCGCGCGATACCGGCGCCAAGGTCATCCTGGGCAGTGCCACGCCGTCGCTGGAGAGCTGGCACGCCAGCCGCCCGCCCAATGCCGACGAACCGCAGGGCGGCCGCTACCTGCGCCTGCACATGCCAAGCCGCATCGGCGCGGCCGCCCTGCCGCGCGTGCGCCTGGTGGACATGGGCCAGCAGCCGCGCAAGGCCGTGTTCTCGCCGCCGCTGATCGATGCCATCACCGAGCGCGTGCAGCGCGGCGAGCAAAGCCTGGTGCTGCTCAACCGCCGCGGCTTCGCGCCCGTGCTGTTCTGCGCCGATTGCGGCTGGAAAAGCGACTGCCCGCACTGCAGCGCCCACCAGGTCTTCCACAAGGCCGACCGCACGCTGCGCTGCCACCACTGCGGCTACACCCAGCGCGTGCCCATGGCCTGCCCCGGCTGCGGCAATCCCGACATCCTGCCGCTGGGCAAGGGCACGGAGCAGCTGGAGGAAGAACTGGCCCGCCTGCTGCGCAATGTGCAGCGCCCCGACCGCGAGCCCGCCCGCGTGGCGCGCATCGATGCCGACACCACGCGCGCCAAGGGCGCGCTGGAGGAGCAACTGGCCCAGGTGCATGCGGGCGACATCGACGTGCTGGTGGGCACCCAGATGGTGGCCAAGGGCCATGACTTCCGGCGCATCACCCTGGTGGCGGCCGTGCAGCCCGACAGCGCTCTTTTCTCCAGCGACTACCGAGCACCCGAGCGCCTGTTCAGCCTGCTGATGCAGGCCGCCGGCCGCGCAGGGCGCGACGCGCACTACGTGGCCGCCCAGGGCAGCCACCCGGAGATGTGGATACAGACGCACGACCCGTCCCACCCCGTCTACACCGCGCTGCGCTCGCACGACTACCCGGCCTTCGCCGCGCGCCAGTTGCGCGAGCGGCGCGATGCGGGCATGCCCCCCTTCGCCTTCCAGGCCATCGTGCGGGCCGATGCGCGCACCCAGGAAGCCGCCCAGGCCTTCCTGGCCGCTGCGGCCGAGGCCGCCCGCCAGGCCGACCTGCCCCATGTGGACGATGTCTTTCTCTACCCGCCCATTCCCATGTCCGTGCAGCGCGTGGCCAATGTGGAGCGCGCGCAGATGCTGATCGAGTCGGCCCAGCGGCCCGCCCTGCTGCGCTTTCTCTGGGCCTGGCAGACGCACCTGCACTGGATCAGGGCACAGCCCGGGCACCGCGCCCTGGTGCGCTGGCTGGTGGACGTGGACCCGCTGGCCATCTGAGCGTGGCACGGCCTTTGGAACGGCCCCAGAAAACCTCAAGCCTTTCAGGCCTTGGGCGCAATCCCGCAAAGCGTTCACCGCTCCTTTTTCGGAAGCGCTTTTAGCGCATTCGCCGCACGGCTCCCATCGGGATTTGCGCTGATGCAGGCGGGGCATGTTTATTGCATCGTGCCGCATTCAGCCCACAAGGCTGGATCATTCAATGCCTTTCCAGGAGCGATACATGCCGTTCACCCCCTTCCGTATGACCTTGATGGCCGTCGCGCTTGCGCTGGCAGGCTGCGCGTCCCAGCCCGGCGCCAGCCAGGCCCCCGCAGCCGCTGCGCCCGCCACGGCCGCCGCCCCTGCACCCGCTCCCACCGCACAGGCCGGCAAGCCCAACGTGGTCGTCCTGGCCACAGGCGGCACCATTGCCGGTGCGGGCGCCAGCGCCGTCAACAGCGCCACCTACACGGCCGCCAAGGTGCCCGTGGACAAGCTGCTGGCCGGCCTGCCCGAGCTGAGCAACATCGCCAACGTGTCCGGCGAGCAGGTCTTCCAGATCGCCTCCGAGAGCTTCACCAACAAGGAACTGCTGACGCTGGCACGCCGCGTCAACGAGCTGGCCAAGCAGCCCGGCGTGGACGGCATCGTCGTCACCCACGGCACGGACACGCTGGAGGAAACCGCCTATTTCCTGAACCTGGTGGTGCCTACCGACAAGCCCATCGTCGTGGTCGGCTCCATGCGCCCCGGCACGGCCATCTCGGCCGACGGCGCGCTGAACCTGCTGGGCGCCGTGGCCACGGCCGCGTCCAAGGACTCGGCGGGCAAGGGCGTGCTGGTCAGCATGAACGACAACATCGACTCCGCGCGTGATGTCGCCAAGCTCACCAACATCAAGACCAATGCCTTCGCCAGCCAGTGGGGCCCGCTGGGCATGGTGGTCGAGGGCAAGACCTACTGGTTCCGCGCCCCCGTCAAGCGCCACACCAGGGGCAGCGAGTTCAACATCGAGCAGATCACCGACCTGCCCGCCGTGGACATCGTCTATGGCTACGGCAACGTGCCCGCCACGGCCATCGACGCGCTGGGCAAGGCCGGCGTCAAGGCCATCGTGCATGCAGGCACGGGCAATGGCTCGGTGGCCGACCGCATCGTGCCCAAGCTCAACGAACTGCGCCAAAAGGGCGTGATCGTGGTGCGCAGCTCGCGCGTGCCGGCCGGCTTCGTGCTGCGCAATGCCGAGCAGCCCGATGACAAGTACGACTGGGTCGTCGCCCATGACCTGAACCCGCAGAAGGCGCGCCTGCTGGCCGCCGTGGCCCTGACCAAGACGCAGGACACGAAGCAGCTGCAGCGCATCTTCTGGGAGTATTGATAGGCACCCCCTGAGGCGCTTGCGCGCCTTCCCCCTCTCTACCCGCTTCGCGGGGGAGGGGGACGACAGCCTCGCTGCGGGGCGGCCCTTGCTTGCTGTCCCTTGCTTTGGGCCTCGTCGGTTTTTTGCGCTGCGCCCACATGGCCCGGTCCATTTTTGGCCGGGCTTTTTCTATTGCCGCTTCTTAGTTCGTTGTGAACAGCGGGGTGAGGGGGCCTTGGGCGATGTGGCAGTGCGCTTGTTCCAGGGCCTGGGCGAAGGCGTCGGAGCGCAGGTAGGCGTATTCCACGGCGCGCTGGGCGCCTATGGCGTCGCCCTGGACGGGGGCGGTGGCGGGGTGGCACATCATGAGGCTGCCGGGCTGCAGCTGGGCCAGCCATTGAGCCATGTGGCGGCCATAGCCTTCGGGCGTGGGCTGGTCGAAGGCGTAGACGCCGCCGAAGCCGTGGTTGAGCGGCACGCCCTGGCGGCGCAGGCGGCGGGTGGTGGTCCAGCCGCCCAGCAAGGCGATGATGGCGGCCTTGGGGTCGCGCCAGAGCTGGCCGGCCGGGGTGGTGGAGCGGACCCAGGGCAGGTCGTCGGCGTTGTCGCCATAGCGCTGGCGCAATTCCTGCACCAGCGCGGCGCGCACGCCGGGGAGCTGGTGCACGTGCTGGTGGCCGTCGATGAAGTCGGGGGCCATGCCCAGCGCGTCCTCGAAGGCGTCGAGCTGGCGGCGCCAGGCGTCGCGCATGGCGGCGCCGCCGAGTGCGCCGGCATAGGCGCGCGCGATCACGGCACCGATGCCGGCGGCGGGCTGCAGGCCGTGGCCTTCGGTCAGGTTGAAGTGCAGGCCCAGCGACAGGCGCGGGCGCAGCGCGGGCAGGCGCCTGGCGGCCTGCCTCCAGTGCGGCGAGGTGGTCATGCAGCTGGTGGCCGACAGCCGGCCCTGCAGCGTGAGCTGCTCCACGGCTTCATCGACCAGGGGGTGCAGCGCATAGTCGTCGGCGCACAGGACGACGGTTCTGGCCGAGGCCTTCTCCCCGTTGTTTCTGGCAGGTACGGTGTTCATGAGGATTCCTTGCGGCCGGGGGCCGCAAAGGCCCAGAACTTGGCGAAGACGAAGGTGCCCACCGCCACCAGCACCAGCACCAGGGCCAGGCTCCAGAAGTAGTGCCAGTGCAGCCAGTGCAGGGCCACCCAGTACAGCAGTTCGTTGGCCACGAAGGAGGCACAGGCCACGGCGAAGTACTTGCCGGCCACGGCCCAGCCTTGCGCCCCGGCCTGCACGAAGGTGAACAGCGCATGGCCGTTGTAGCTGACCACGAAGGCCACGAGAAAGGCCAGCACGTTGGCATGCAGAGGCGCCATGCCCACCCGTTGCACCAGCAGGGCGACCACGGCCAGGTGCGTGGCGGCCGCGCAGCCCCCTACCAGCACGAACTGCAGCGCCTGCGGCAGGCGGCGCAGCTGTGCGATCACGTCGTGCATGGCTAGTCCCGTGGCGCCAGCGGGCTGCGGTCTTCGTCGCGCGCCAGCAGGTAGGTGGGACGGCGCTTGACTTCGTCGTAGATGCGGCCGATGTACTCGCCCAGGATGCCGATGGACATCAGCTGCACGCCCGAGAACAGCATGATGCTGGCCGCCAGCGTGGGCCAGCCGTCCAGCGGGTTGCCGAAGATCAGCGTCTCCATGGTGATCCACAGGCCGTAGAGCAGGGCCGCCAGCGAGATGATCCCGCCCACCACGCTCCACACGCGCAGCGGCAAGGTGGTGAACGAGGTCAGACCCAGCAGGGCCAGCGAGCCCAGGCGCCGGAAATTGAAGCTGGACGCCCCGGCCGTGCGGTCGGCCGGCACGAACGGCAGCGCCGCAGCCTTGAAGCCCACCCAGGCGTACAGGCCCTTCATGAAGCGGTGGCTCTCCGGCAGGGCCTTGAGCGCGTCGGCCACGCAGCGGTCCAGCCAGCGGAAGTCGCCGGCATTGGGCGGGATCTTCACCAGGTTGCCGGCATTCATGAGCCGGTAGAACAGGTTGGTGCCCACGCGCTTGGCGCCGCTTTCGGCGCCCCGGTCGGCGATCACGCCATAGACCATGTCATAGCCGGACTGCCACAGCTCGCACATCTGGGGCAGCATCTCCAGCGGATGCTGGAAGTCGGCGTCGATCAGCACCACGGCGTTGCCGCGCGCATGGTCTATGCCGGCCGACAGCGCCGCCTCCTTGCCGAAGTTGCGCGACAGCGCCAGGTAGCGCACGGGCAGTTCCTGGGCCATGCGCAGCGCGATCTCGTGCGTGGCGTCACGGCTGCCGTCGTTGACGACGATCAGCTCGTAGTCGGGCGTCAGCGTGCGCACCGTCGCGTCCAGGGCGCGCAGGAACGCCTCCAGGTTGCCCTCTTCATTGTGGGCTGGCACCACGCAGCTCAGCCGCAGCGGGGGGCGCGGCAGCATCCCCTTGGGAGCGGCCGGAGCAATGTCAGCATGCAATTCGGTCATAGACCAGCATTGTCAGCGGGCTGGCTGCCCGCGCGCGGCAACACGTCAAAAACCGCATAGGCATAGGGACTGGGCCGAGGAAAACGCCAGCCCGAGCGTTGCACCGTGAGCACACGCGCCTCCTGTGGCAGGCCCAGCTTCGCCAGCCAGGCCTGCGCCTGCTGCTCGCAATCGCGCGATTTCGCGGTCGGGCCGGGCTCGCTGGCCACCGGGCCGCGCGGGCACAGCAGCAGCCCGGGCTGCTGGCGCCAGTCCGGCAGCGCCAGCACGCGCGCATATTCGCTGTCGGGCAGGCCGGGAATGGTGCGCAGATGCGGCTGGGCATAGAAGGACAGCATGGCGTTTTCCGCCCAGTCGCCGCCCACCCACTGCAGCGGCTGCTGCGGGTGGCGCTGGTTCCAGGACAGCACGATGGCCTGCGCCGCATCGGCCGCAGGGCGGTAGTAGTCGGAGCTGCTCTTGCGCGCATTGCCCCAACCCGCGGCCACGCCAATCACCAGCACCACGGCCAGGCTAGGCCACCAGGCGCGGCGCAGCGCGGCCAGGGCGGCCTGCGTCACGGCGGGCGCCTCGGCGTCCAGGTTGCGCAGCCACAGCAGCACGAAGGCATAGCCGATGGGAATGGCCCAGGGCGTGGACAGCTCCACCACGCCGGTGGCGCCAAAGCCCAGCGTCGCAAGCCAGGGCATGAGGGCCAGCCAGAACAGCGTGTCGCCGCGCCCCTGCCAGCACCAGCTGCGGCGCAGGAAACGCGCACTCCAGCGCAGCCAGCCGCCGCCTTGCTGGCGGGCCTGCATGAAGCCATACACCAGGCACACGGCCAGCCAGGCCGGCAGCCAGTAGAAGATGGGCGCCAGCGCAAAGCGCAGCACATAGCCCCATACCACCTGCCCGCCGCCCTGGTCCATGGCATAGCCCAGCGTCACCCACTGGTGGTGGGCAATCCAGGCCACATGCGGCGCCAGCGCCAGGCCAAAGGCTGCCAGCGCCACGTAGGGCCGAGGAGTGAGCAGCCACTGGCGCCCTTCACGCACCAGGAAGATGGGCAGCAGGAAACCGGCCAGGAACACGCCGCTGTAGTACTTGCTGAGCATGCAGGCGGCCGAGACCACGCCCAGCGCCACGCTGAAGGCCACGCCGCGCGCCCCCTTTTCCTGCCAGCTGGCCAGCAGCAGGGCCGCCGCCCAGGGCCACAGGGACAGCAGCTGGCTGTTGGCGTTGAACTTGCCGGCCAGCGTCGTATACGGAAAGCACCACAGCAACAGGGCCGCGCCCAGCGGCGCCAGGCGCGCCAGCCCCAGGCGCCTGCCCAGCACGTAGACGCCCCAGATGCCCACGCCCACATTGGCATAGGACAGCAGGCGATAGAAGCCGTCGTTCTGCGGGAACACCATGAACCACAGGCCGACCACCCAGGCGAAGAACGGCGGATGCTTGTGCGTGCCCAGCTGCAGCGGCTGGGCCCAGGCATAGTTCTCCAGCATGTCGTGGTAGCCGTCCAGATTGCCATTGGCCAGCCAGGACACCAGGGCCCAGAGCAGGCAGGCCAGCGTCACCATCCAGAGCAGGGCCGCGCCCGTGGGAACGCCTGCCGGGGCAGAGGGGGAGGATTTCATGCGATCCCGTCGAGGTGGTGAAAAAACATGGGCGGGATTGTAGTGAGCGCCAGCATGCCCATGCGGCCCGGGCCTGCCGCTCAGGTGTGCCCGGGGCCCACTCAGGTCATCAGCGCCACGGCGCCCGAGAAGCTCAGGAAGGCCAGCACCGTGGACACCAGGATGATGCGGGCCACGCGCCCGCCGTGCGCCCCGAAGCGCTCGGTCAGCAGCGAGACATTGCTGGCGCTGGGCAGCGCGGCCAGCAGCACCAGCGCCACAAAGGCCTCTTCACCGAGCGGCAGGCCCAGCGCCATGGCCGCGCGGGCCACGGCCCAGACCAGCAGCGGGTGGACCAGCAGCTTGGCCAGCGCAATGGGCACGTAGTCGCGCGCAGCCACGCGCTCGTGGCTGTTCCTCTGCGAGCGCGCCAGCACGGCGCCAATGGTGAACAGCGCCACGGGCGAGGCCGCGCCTGCCAGCATGGCCACGGTGCGGTCGATGGGGCCGGGCAGCGTCCAGCCTGCCGCCGAGGCCACGCCACCCAGCACGATGGCCCAGGGCATGGGATTGGCGGCCATGCCGGCAAACGCCCTGCGCAGCGCCACGGACACGCCATGCCCGCCCGGCAGCCCCAGGCGCGACAGCGCAATGCACAGCGAGGTGGTCACCACCATGTCGATGGCCATGGTGACGATGACCGGGCCTGCGGCACGCTCGCCCAGCAGCGCCACCAGCATGGGCACGCCCATGAAGCCGGTGTTGGGAAAGGCCGCCACCAGCGCGCCAAAGGCCGCATCGTTCCAGCCCACGCGCCGCACGGTCAGCGCCACGGTGGCGCCCACCATCAGCAGCGCGCACAGCAGGTAGACCACGGAGACGCCCACATCCAGCAGCTGGGCAATCGGCGTCTGCGCGCCAAAGCGGAACAGCATGCAGGGCAGCGCGAAATACAGCACGAAGGCGTTGAGCCCCGGTATCGCCGCCTGCGGCAGCACGCCACGCCAGGTGGCCGCAAAGCCGCAGGCCACAAGCGCGAAGAAGGGGAAGGTGATCAGCAGGACGGACAGCACGCGGCGATTCTGGCAGCAAGCCGGTGCCGCTGCCGCGCGCCCGTGTCACCGCGCGGACGCCGGGCAAAAAAAACTGCCGGAATCCGCATCCGGCAGGTCGGGCGTGAGCGCAATGCAAGCGCGTGCGCTTACAGCGCCAGGTCCTTCTCGACGTCCTGCACCTTGCGGCGGGCCAGCGCCAGATTGGAGCGGCTCTTGTCCAGCACCAGGTAGAAGAACACACCTTCATGGGCGGCCACGGGCCGGATGATGTGGTACTGGTGCGTCAGGGTGATCAGGATGTCGTCGATGGCGTCATCGAGCTTGAGCATGCGCATGGTCTTGAGCTTGGCGCGCACCACCTCCGTGTTGCCGGCAGCGGCCAGCTCCATGTCGAGGCCGGAGCCCACGCTGCCCATGAGCATGCCGCTGGTGCTGTCCACCAGGGCCGCGCACAGGGCGCCATCGATGCCCAGCAGGCCGTTCAGAGAATCATGTATCGAAGCCATATGCCACCTTTTCAAATAACAAGGGCAGGCTGTGCGATGGACCACCGCGCCCGCTCCTCGGGGGGGAGAAAACCAAACTTCTGCAGCGGATGCCGCGGATCAGGAACGGGACAGTTCGGAGGCCACTTCGCCCGCCGCCCACAGCGCGCGGCCCAGCAGGGCGCTTTGATCGACCACCATGCACAGGATGGCCGGCTGGTTGCCGGACACGGCCTGGAAGAGGACGGTGCCCAGCTCGGTCTCGAAGGTCAGCCGCCGGCAGGACTTGTGGCCTATCTCGGTGGCCACGGCCCTGGCCATGGCCATGAGCGAGCCCGCCATGGCCGACAGGCGCTCCGTCGGCAGTTCGCTCCTGACCCGCAGGGAGGTGATCTCGAAGCCGTCAGGCGTGCACAGCAAGGCGATGTGCACGCCCTCCAGGGGCGCCACCACGCGGCGGAGCACATCGCTGCCAGCTTCGATCAGAGAGGGAGGAATCCGGGGAAGCGTTGGTGTCTTCATGCCTGACTTTGCAAGGAAAGCAAGGAAACGAGCACCCCCAGCGCATCCAGCAACTGCTGCCGGTCACGGGGGTCCGCCTGGATGACAGGCACTATACCGTGACCTCTGTCCGCCAAGGCGCTGCTGAATGCTTCCTGCTGTTGCTCGCTGGCATCACGGCAGCTGACCACCACCACCAGGGGCTCGGATTCCAGAGAGGCGATCTCGGCCAGGCACTGTGCCGCGTAGTCCGGTGCGCGGGCGTCGCCGACATCCACCATCAGCAGCACGCCCACCGAGGCATTGAGCACCCAGCGGCGCACGAAGTCGAAGCGTTCCTGCCCCGGGCTGCCCACCAGCTGCAGCCGCTCTCCACCGCCCAGGTCGATCTCGCCGAACTCGGCACCCACCGTGGTGAACTCCTTGGAATGGGAGGCCCGGTCCAGATTGGGCACATCCGCCGCCGCCATCAACGCGCCGCACAGGCTGCGCAGCGCCGTGGTCTTGCCTATGCCCATGGGGCCCACCAGGCTCACCCGTACCAACCCGGCAGCAGGCTGCGCGTTCATCCACAGGCTCATGCCACTCCTCCGCGCCGGATCCAGCCGGCCAGCTTCTGCACCCACTGGCGCGGCAGCCCGGCCACCGCGGCAGGCGCCTGTACGCGGCTGCCGCGCAGCGGCGGGAGATCGTCTTCGCGCGCGGGCCGCAGGCTGCACTCCAGCAGGCTGCGCAGCCGGGGATGGCGCAGCAGTTCGGCCACGGCGCGGGCCTGCATGCCGCTGTGCTCGCACAACAGGGCCACCTCCATGGGGCCACGGCACAGCATGGCCAGGGCACGCAGGCATTCGGAGTTGTTCCACGGCGCGGGCAGCGCCACCCAGGCCTTGAGCTGGAAGCGGTAGCGGCAGTCCACGCCCTGCTGCTGCAGATCGTCCAGCGCCCGCTCCAGCGTATGCGACGTCGCCACCTGCTGGCGCACCGTCCAGTCCATGAGGAAGACGGCCGCCCGGTCCAGCATGTCGATCAGGTCGGACAGCGTGAAATTCATGTCCAGATAGGTTGCCAGGCGCTGCTGCGTGCGCTCCAGGTGCTGTCCCTGGGGCACTCCACCCACGTAGACCACGCAGGGCATCCACCCTGCAGCCTCGGGCGCGGGCATGTTGCCATCGACGACCAGCACCTGGGCGCTGACCAGGGGCACCTGCCGCCAGCCGCGCAGCGACTTGCGGGACGCCACGGCGAACAATGCCTCGAAACGCTGCTTGAGCAGAGGAGACCACAGCTCGGCAGCCAGGCCGATCTCGTCTGTAGTGCGAGCCATCTTTGACACCTCACCGGATAGGAACTGAAATGGACAAACCAGATTCGCCCGTGACAGAACATCGGCGAAGGCTGATATTTTGGATAGTTTTTACACATTACTCACTTGATTTAATGTGAACTTTTCTATTTAGACCAACGCCGCCACAGTACGGACCAGAGTGGCCGCGAGATTTGTCGCCGAATTCCAAGGGTGCTTACACCTGGCCTGATGGCCACGATCCCCGAAGCGGTATGCTCCCGCTTCCCTCACTTTCACGCCTTTCCCCGCGCAACGCACCCATGTCCGCAGGACTCAATCTGGCCCAGCTCCAGGCCGTCCACTACACCGAAGGCCCCTGCCTGGTCCTGGCCGGCGCGGGCTCGGGCAAGACACGCGTGATCACGCACAAGATCGGGCGCCTGATCGAGATGGGCATGGCGCCGCGCCGCATCGCGGCCATCACCTTCACCAACAAGGCCGCAGCCGAAATGCGCGAGCGCGCGGCCGGCCTCATCGGCCGCCAGGCCAAGGACGTGCTGGTGTGCACCTTCCACGCCCTGGGTGTGCGCATGGTGCGCGAGGACGGCCATGTGCTGGGCCTCAAGCCCCAGTTCAGCATCCTGGATGCCGACGACGTGACGGGCATCCTCAAGGACTGCTCGGGCGGCACCACCGACCTGGCCACGGCGCGCCAGTGGCAGTGGACCATCAGCAACTGGAAGAACGCCGGCTGGGACAGCCGCAAGGCCCTGGCCATGGCCCAGGACGACAACGAGCGCAGCACGGCGCTGATCATGCAGCGCTACGAAGAGCGCCTGACCGCCTACCAGAGCGTGGATTTCGACGACCTGATCGGCATGCCCATGCGCCTGCTCAAGAACCACATCGAGGTGCGCGAGAAATGGCAGCGCCTGCTGGGCCATGTGCTGGTGGACGAATACCAGGACACCAACGCCACGCAGTACGAGCTGCTCAAGATGCTGGTGGGCAGCCGCGCCCACTTCACCGCCGTGGGCGACGACGACCAGAGCATCTACGGCTGGCGCGGCGCCACGCTGGACAACCTCAAGAAGCTGCCGGTGGAGTTCCCGCAGCTCAAGGTGATCAAGCTGGAGCAGAACTACCGCTCCACCTCGGCCATCCTGCGCGCGGCCAACAACGTCATCCAGCCCAACCCCAAGCTCTATCCGAAGACGCTGTTCTCGGAGCTGGGCGAGGGCGAGCCCGTGCGCATCGTGGACTGCGACACCGAGGAGCACGAGGCCGAGCGCGCCGTCGCCCGCATCCAGAGCCTGCGCGCGGCCAGCAACCCGCCGCCGGACTGGAAGGATTTCGCCATCCTCTACCGCGCCAACCACCAGGCCAAGCCCTTCGAGAAGGCCTTGCGCAAGGCCAGCATTCCCTACAAGGTCTCGGGCGGCACCAGCTTCTTCGACCGCGCCGAGATCAAGGACCTGTGCGCCTGGTTCCGGCTGTGGATCAACAACGACGACGACCCCGCCTTCCTGCGCGCCATCGGCACGCCCAGGCGCGGCATAGGCCACACCACGCTGGGCAAGCTGGGCGAGTTTTCCTCGCAGCACAAGCTCAGCATGTTCGGCGCCCTGTTCGCGCACATGCTGGAAGCGGCCCTGCCCAAGAAGGCGCATGACAGCCTGCTGGAGTTCGGCCGCTACATCAACGACCTCGAGTACCGCGCCCGCCACACGCTGGGCGCCGAGCAGTCGCGCGGCTTCATGCTCGACTGGCTCAAGGAGATCGGCTACGAGCAGTACCTCTACGACAGCGAGGACAGCGAATCGGTCGCCGCCGCGCGCTGGAGCAACGTGCTGGAGTTCTGCGACTGGATGGCCCAGCGCGCCGGCGGCCAGATCGAGGATGCGGCGGGCACGACCACGCACACCGAGGTCAAGAGCCTGCTGGAAGTGGCGCGCAACATCGCCCTGCTGTCCACCATCAGCGAGCGCGAGAAGGAGCAGGACATGGTCATCCTGTCCACCCTGCATGCCTCCAAGGGCCTGGAATGGCCGCATGTGATGCTGGTGGGCGTGACCGAGGGCATGCTGCCCTTCAAGCTCGACGACGACAACGGCCGCCAGCAGAAGGTCAGCGACGAAACCGCCCAGCGCCTGCAGGAAGAGCGCCGCCTCATGTACGTGGGCATCACGCGCGCCCGGCGCTCGCTGGCCGTGAGCTGGACCAAGCGCCGCAAGAAGGGGCGCGAGATGGTCTCCACCCTGCCCAGCCGCTTCATCAAGGAAATGGGCCTGGACGCCGCCACCTCGCGCGAGGACCCGCGCGAGAAGCTGCGCCAGCTGCGCGCCGAGTTCGCCCTCAAGGCACAGCAGTCCACGCCCGCCGACTCCTGATTCCAGAAAGACACCGCATGCGTTTTTACCGCCCCGTTCTCAGCCTGGCGCTGGTGGCCGTGACCACCGCCTGCTCCAGCACGGACCTGCAGACCACCACCCGGCCCACCCTCCAGGCCACGCCCAAGGCCGCCCGCGCTGCCACCGCCCTGCCACACGCCCCATGTCCCGACGACGAGGAGATGAAGGACAGCCAGCTGCAGGGCGAATGGACGGGAACCGTCGAAGGCCAGTCCCAGCCCGTGCGCCTGCAGCTGGGGCCGCACCCCCAGTGGAAGGGCAACGTCAAGGGCACGATTGCGCGCGGCGCAGACACCCGCCCCATGGTCGGCGACGTGGCCGATGACCACATCACGCTGGAAGAAAGCGCCGACGGCAAGCGCATCACCGCCACCTGGCTGGGCGATGTCGTCGAAGGCAGCTGCGCCCGCGAGATCCGCGGCAACTTCATCGAAGGCGACGATGCGGCGCCCCGGCCCTTCGTGCTGCGCAAGCTCGCGCCGTGACCGGCCCCCGAGCCTGCACACGAGCCCCCTGCTCCCTCTTCACTCATTACCCCTTACTCTTCGCTCCTTCCATCACCGGACCCAAGCCATGACGACTCCTACACACCTGGATCGCCGCAAGCGCCCAAGCCGCACGCCGACACCCCTGCAGTGGGCCCTGGCCATGGGACTGGGCGCCACGCCCTGGCTCGGCGCCCAGGCGCAGACCGCGCCCCGCCCCCTGTCCGAGGACGCCTGGCGCCAGTGCGCCGCCACCACGGACAACCAGTCTCGCCTGGCCTGCTTCGACACCTGGGCCCAGCAGCAGCAGCCGCTGACCGCGCCGCCGGCCACCGGCTGGAGTGCTCCGGCCGCCAGCGCCGCAGCAGATCCTGGCGCCCTTCCCACGCCCGCCCCCGTGGTGACGGCCGACAGCGGCCAGGGCCTGGCGCTGCCCACCACCCCCACCAACGGCGGCTGCCGCGACCCGCGCTACAGCGAGCTGTCGCGCTACTTCGAGCTGGAACCGGGCAGCGACTGCGGCACCTTCAGCTTCCGCGGCTACCGGCCCATGTCCGTGTCCGTGGTGACGGCCGACCATGTCAACCGGCAGCCCACCACGCCCGGCAAGGACCCTGCGCAGTCGCAGCCCTACAAGACCGAGGAAATGCGCGTGCAGCTGTCCGTGCGCACCAAGGTCGCCCAGGGCCTGCTGACCAGCAGCACCTCGGCGGGCAAGGACTCGCTGTGGGTCGGCTACACCCAGCAGTCGTACTGGCAGCTGTTCAGCCCCGCCATCTCGCGGCCCTTCCGCAACACGGACCACGAGCCCGAGATCTTCTACGTCTACCCCACCGATGCCCGGCTGCCCTTCGGCTGGCGCTGGCGCTACAGCGGCGTGGGCCTGGTGCACCAGTCCAACGGCCAGAGCGATCCGCTGTCGCGCAGCTGGAACCGCTGGTATCTGATGACCGGCTTCGAGCTGGACAACCGCTGGCAGCTGCACGCCAAGGCCTGGCAGCGCATCCGCGAAAGCGCCGAGCACGACGACAACCCGCGCATCCAGGACTACATCGGCCGGGGCGAGGTGAAACTGGGCTGGAACGTCAATGCGCAGAACTATCTGGGCTTCACTGCGCGCGGCTCGCTGGGCCAGGGCCGCGGCTCCGGCCGCGTCGAATGGCTGCGCACCCTAGGCGAAGGATGGAACGGTGGCAAGAGCAATTTGCGCCTGCATGTCCAGCTTTTCAGCGGATACGGTGACAGCCTGATCGATTACAACTACAAGCGCACCGTGCTCAGCGTGGGCTTCAGTCTTCTGGACTTCTAGAAGACCGGCCCTCGCCTGGCACGCTTTGCCGCTTGCCCTTCGCGGGGGAAGCCCCGTCCCGCTGGCTGCATTGCCAGCGGCCGGGGCCATGCGTCAGAATGCGCCGATGCCCCGGGCCTTTTCAGGCAGGCCCGGAACCCGCCCCAGAACGAACCGCGGAGGTCCGCCATGGATTTGCAATACCAGCTCAAGGCCGGCAGTTACTGCCTGTACGACATGCGCGAGACGCCCAGTGCCATCACGGGCGAGCGCCGCTGCCGGCTCAGGACCGAGCTGGTGGCCATTGCCTTCGACCTGGTCACGGGCCAGGTCCATGAGCATGGCTCGCCCACGCGCATCCATGCCTGGGCGCTGTGCACGCGCAGGCGGCTGCGCGCGGCTGGCGACTGGGACCAGGCCGACAGCATCGTCGTGGTCTCCGGGCCCCTGCCGGTGGATGAGATCAACAAATGCCTGGGCATACGCGGCTACTGCCGCCGCATGTTCCAGCGCCTGGCCAGCCTGCCGCACGGCAAGCTGCAACCCCACGCGCATGCGCACGCTCATGGTGCCTACGGAGCTTACGGCGCCCATGCAGGCCGTCACCAGTCCCACCAGGGCCAGCAACGGCGGGCCGCCTGAAAGCCCGCGCGCGCCCGGCCCCCTCACTCGGGACCCAGGTCCTCTTCCCCTTCTTCATCTTGCGGCTCGGCATGCTTGACGATGGTCACGGGCAGCCGGCTGTTGCGTGCCACCTCGCGCGAGACCGAGCCGATCAGCACGCGCCGCAGGCCCCCCTGGCCCAGTGCGCCGATGATGATCTGCTCGCAGCCCGTGCTCTCGGCAATGTCGGCCAGCGCGGCGGCGGGCTCGCCCAGGCCGATCTCCACCTCGTAGGAAATGCCGGCCGCCCGCACCAGGGCCACGGCCGGCGCCACCAGGTGCATGCCGGCGTCCACGCTGGCGGCGGCAATCATGTCCGAGTCCTGCGTGGCCAGCTCGAACAGCGAGGCTTCCTGCTGCACATGGGCCAGCACGAAATGCGCCTGCAGGCCCTGGCGCACCAGGGAGATGGCGTGGTGCACGGCATCCAGCGAGGGCTCGGACCCATCGACGGCAATCATGATCTTCAGCATGCGGACCTCCTTTTTTGTAGCTGGCGAATCGCAACCACCCCAGTGTAGACGCGGGCCGGCTAAGCCAGACGGGCTCCGGGGACAGTCCCGGCGCGTCCGACACGCACATGCGGCCATCTGGGACAATGGAGGGCTATGCTGCAATTCGACCTGCTCAAGACCGATCCCTCCAGCCACGCGCGCCGCGGCCAGCTCACGCTCAACCACGGCGTGGTGCAGACACCCATCTTCATGCCCGTGGGCACCTATGGCACCGTCAAGGGCGTGATGCCGCGCAGCCTGCAGGAGATGGGCGCGCAGATCATCCTGGGCAACACCTTCCACCTGTGGATGCGCCCGGGGCTGGACATCATGCAGAGCTTCGGCGGCCTGCACGGCTTCGAGAAGTGGGACAAGCCCATCCTCACCGACTCGGGCGGATTCCAGGTCTGGAGCCTGGGCGCCATGCGCAAGATCACCGAGGAAGGCGTGCACTTCGCCAGCCCGGTCAACGGCGACAAGCTGTTCATGTCGCCCGAAGTCAGCATGCAGATCCAGACCGTGCTGAACTCGGACATCGTCATGCAGCTGGACGAATGCACGCCCTACGAGACCAACGGCCACAAGACCACCGAGGCCGAGGCACGCAAGAGCATGGAGATGAGCCGCCGCTGGGCCAAGCGCTCCAGCGACGAGTTCCAGCGCCTGGGCAACCCCAATGCGCTGTTCGGCATCGTGCAGGGCGGCATGTACGAGAACCTGCGCGAGGAATCGCTGCAGGCCCTGGTCGAGATGGACTTCCCCGGCTACGCCGTGGGCGGCGTCTCGGTGGGCGAGCCCAAGGACGAGATGCTGGCCATCATGGCCCACACGCCCCACCGCCTGCCTGCCCACAAGCCGCGCTACCTGATGGGCGTGGGCACGCCCGAGGACCTCGTGCAGGGCGTGGCCGACGGCGTGGACATGTTCGACTGCGTCATGCCCACGCGCAATGCGCGCAACGGCACCATCTTCACGCGCTATGGCGACCTGAAGATCCGCAACGCACGCCACAAGACCGACCACCAGCCGCTGGACCCCAGCTGCACCTGCCATGCCTGCGCCGGCACCAGCGGCGTGAGCTGGGAGCAAGGCGGACGCGACGGCTTCTCGCGCGCCTACCTGCACCACCTGGACCGCTGCGGCGAGATGCTGGGCCCCATGCTCACCACCATCCACAACCTGCACTACTACCTGAACCTGATGCAGGAAGTGCGCAATGCGCTGGAGGCGGGCAACTTCACTGAAATGCGCGCACGCTTCAAGGCCGAGCGCGCCCGGGGCGTCTGACGCCCCTCAGCCGATTGCTCGAGTCGCTCAGATCGCTCAGGTCGCCAGGTCCTTGAGCGACCAGGACACGCCGGTCTCGAAGCCGGCGCGCATCTCGTCGGCCACGCGCTCCAGCTCGTCCAGAAACAGCCGCATGGCGGCTGCCTTGGTGTAGCCGATGCGCTGGTACAGGCAGCCGGGCAACTGCGCACCGGCGTCGTGCAGGGGCCGCCAGAGCAGGCGGCCTGCCGCCACATCCTCGGCCACGTTGTCGGGCACCAGGAATCCCAGGGCCGTGCTGCCGGCCACCAGGCGCCGCACCATGGGCACGGAACTGGTCTCCACCAGCGGCCGCTGCTGGTGCAGGGCCGCGCTGTCCATCTGCTCCAGCATGCTGCGCAACTCCATGCCCGGCGCCATCAGGATCAGCGGATAGTCCACGCAATCGCGCAGGCGCAGCAGGCGCGGCTCGGTGGCCAGCGGATGGCCGGGGGCCATCACCGCGCCCAGCGGCTGGGGCCAGGCGCGCACCTCCTGCACGCCGGGCGGCGGCGGGCGGCGCAGGCAATAGGCCACATCGATCTCTCCCTGCGCCACGCCGCGCAGCAGCTCCTCGCCCGTGCCCGAACGCACGCTGAAGGTGATGCCCGGATAGCGCCCGTGCAGGCTGGCGATCACCAGGGGCAGCAGGTACTCGGCCGTGGCATGGGACACGCCCACGCGCACATGGCCCCGGCGCAGGGCGCGCAGGTCCTCCACCTGGGCCAGCGCGTTGTCGAAGTCACGCTGGCTGCGCCGCACGGCCGCCAGCATCAGCTCCCCGGCCGTTGTCAGCTGCATGCCGCGCGGCAGGCGGTCGAACAGCGGCACGCCGACCTGGGCCTCCAGATTGAGGATTTGCTGGTTCACGGCGGCCGCCGTCAGGTGCAGCGTGACGGCGGCCTTGCGCACCGAGCCACGGCGCGCCACCTCGTCAAAACAGCGAAAGGCCTGGGAGATTGCGGGCATGGCGCGGAGTGTAAATTTTTATCTGACACCTCATCCGAAACAAACAGCTATTCCTGACGCTTGCGACTGCCTAGAGTGGCGCTCATTCCCGGCCTCCTTTGAAAGCAGCCCATGGCAAGCACCGTAGACCAAGTCACCCAGCGCCGCCGCGGCGTCGGACTCATCGCCCACGACCCCGCCCTCTCGGCCGGCGGCTACACCCTGATCGCGCCGCAGACGGCCGACGGCCATGTCTACCTGGTGGACATCGAAGGCCGCGTGGCCCATGAATGGAAGCTGCCCGTGCGCGCGGGCCGGCACGCCGTGATCCTGCCCAACGGCAACCTCGGCTACAACGGCAACCACCCCCGCTCGCCAGACCGCTATGCGCCGTGGTCCATGTGGCATGGCGGCGATTTCTACGAGGTCACGCCGCAGGGCAAGATCGTCTGGCGCCACGAGGACCCGGACCACCACCATGACGCGCAATGGCTGCCCAACGGCCATCTGCTCTACGCCGCCTGCGCGCCCGTGCCTGCGGGCTTTGCCGAGCGCGTGCCCGGCGGCACCGCGCATGGGCCCGGCGAGGTGATGTACGGCGACGTGATCCGCGAAGTGGACCGCAGCGGCCGCCTGGTCTGGGAATGGAAGGCCTGGGAGCATCTGGCGCCCGAGGACTTCCCCATCCACCCGGGCTTCGGCCGCTACCACTGGCCGCTGGTCAACGGGCTTGGCGTGAGGGCCGACGGCAGCGTGCTCATGAGCCTGCGCACCACCTCCGGCATCATTGCCGTGGACAAGGCCAGCGGCGCGGTGACGCTGCACATTCCGCCGTCGGTGGTCTCACACCAGCATGCGCCCGTGGCGCTGGACAACGGCCACATCCTGGCCTTCGACAACGGCAACTTCCGCGAAGGCGCCCATGTGGCCTTCTCGCGCGTGGTGGAGATCGATCCTGCCGACCACCGCGTGGTCTGGAGCTACCAGGACGAGATGGTCAACGCCTTCTACACCGCCTTCATGGGCAATGCCCAGCGCCTGTGGAACGGCAACACCCACATCACCGAATCGGCCACGGGCCGGCTCTTCGAGGTCACGCCTGCGGGGGAGGTGGTCTGGGAATACATCCTGCCCTGGTTCGCCGAGTACCCCGATGCCGCAGCGCGCCGCACCGGCCCCGGACGGCTCAACAGCGTGTTCCAGACCTGGCGCTACCACGCGGACCAGTTGCCCTGGCTGGGCGCCGCCGGGAGGCTGTCATGAGCCTCAACCGCAGGCAAATGGCGGCCTGGATGCTGGGCGCGCCCTGGCTGTCACCGGCAGCCCGTGCGTCCACGGCTGGGGCCGACGCCTGGCCCAGCCAGCCGCTGACCGTGGTCGTGCCCTTTTCGCCGGGCGGCAGCGTGGACGTGGCCGCGCGCCTGGTCATGCCGCGCCTGGCGGAGCGGCTGCGCCAGCCCGTGGTCATAGAAAACACCGTGGGCGCCTCGGGCACCATCGCCACACAGCGGGTGATCAAGGCCAGGCCGGATGGTCATACCGCACTGTTCGGCGTGGCCAGCTGCGTGCTCATTGCGCCGCTGGTGTCGCCAGAGCGCTTCCGGTATGACGGCCTCAGGGAACTGCTGCCCGTGGCGCCCGTGGCCTCTTCGGCCTTCGTGCTGGCAGGCCGCCCCGACCTGCCGGCCACCACGGCGGCCGAACTGGTGCAGTTGTCGCGCCAGCAGCCGGGCCGGCTGACCGTGGGCACCGATGGCGTGGGCACCAGCCTGCACCTGACCGCAGAAATGCTCCAGCAGCAGGCCGGCCTGTCATGGACGCATGTGCCCTACAAATCCGGCCCGCAGGCGCTGACCGAGCTGGCGGGCGGGCAGATCGACCTGGCCGTGCTGCCCGTGGCCCTGGTCCAGTCCTTCGTGCGCGAAGGCAAGCTGCGCGGTCTGGGCGTGACTTCCCGACAGCGGGCCGCCACCTTGCCGCAGACTCCCAGCCTGCAGGAAACGCCGGTCTGGCAGTCCTTTGATGTCGAGGCCTGGCAGGGCCTGCTGCTGCCGGCCCGCACCGATGCCCGCATCGCAGAGCGCCTGGCCCGCGAGACCGCAGCCGTGCTGGCCGAGCCGGATCTGGTGCGCAAGCTCGCCGACGCCGGCTTCAAGCCCATGGCCATGGAGCAAGCCCAGTTCATTGCCCACCTGGAGCGGGAGAGAAAGCTGCTGGAGGCCACGGTGCACGCCGCCCGCATCCACGGAGCGGGCTGATGCGGCCGGGGTAGCCTCGGTGCCAAGCCCTACTGCATGGCGCCGGGCGCGGCAAACGAGAAGCTGGCCATCTGCACCAGGGCCCGGCCCCGGGTCAACAGGTAGGAATGCGCAGGGGACTGCGCGCGTGGCTGCAGCCTGAAGAAGGACTTGCCGCCACAGCACTGGCCCACCATCTCGAACTCCGCGCCCTCCAGCCGGCAGCCCACCCGCAGGCCGGGCGCAGGCTCGTGGGTGATGGCGGACAGCTGCGACAGGCGCAGCAGCGCATCGGGCTCGGGCAGCACGGTGCTTTGGGCACTGCCATCGGCATGCTCCACATGCACGGACCGGCCCGCCAGCGCATTGCGCGGATAGACGATCTCCAGCCCCGCGCATCCACCGCGCAGGCCGCGCTGCAGGCCTCCCTCCATGCCATCCAGGGCGCGCGCCCAAGCCGTGAAGCCCAGCCCGCGCGCCGACCCTGCGATGCGCACGCGCCATGCCAGGCGCAGGGCACCACAGTCCACCGCGGTTTCGTAGAGGACCTCGAAGCGGTCGTCTTTCTCGCGCAGGCTCAGTTCGCCGCTGCCATGCACGCAGCGGTCTCCCTGTTCATCACGCACCGCAAAGGCCACGGAGCGCAGGATCTCCAGGCTGCCGTAGCGGACGCTGCGCAGGCAACCATCGGCCAGTTCGGCACTGAGCGGCCCGGCCTGCAGCTGGCGGGGCCTGGACGACAAACGCCCTTCCCAGCCCGCAATGTCTACGGCCATGCTCCCGGCGATGTTGCCGGCGGTTTCAGCGATCCATTGATTCATATGCACATCCCAGCCCGTCCTGGACAGGGTGCCGATGCTATGGACGATCCGTGCGAATGAATAACGATGTTTTCTGGCACTCGTCGTGAGCTGCACTCACAAGCCACACGCCACAAGCAGTCAGGCAGGCGTTGCGCTGGGGGCCGGCCGGGCCTGCTGCGGCTCCAGCACGGTGCAGTTGCGGCCCTGGGCCTTGCCACGGTAAAGCGCCGCATCGGCACGCGCAATGGTCGCCTCCACCGACTCGCCCGCGCGGTACTGCGCGGCGCCCAGCGTGCAGGTGACGCGGGCGCCCTCGCCCAGGGTCTGCGTCCACGGGGCTTCGGCAATGCGCAGGCGCAGGCGCTCCAGCAGTTCGCCGGCCTGGGCCAGGTCGGTGTCGGGCAGCACCAGCAGGAACTCCTCACCGCCATAGCGACCCACGCCATCGGCACTGCGCAGCTGCGACTTCAGCAGCGTTCCGAAGGCGCGCAGCACGCGGTCGCCGCCCTCATGGCCAAAGCTGTCGTTGATGCGCTTGAAGTGGTCTATGTCCAGCAGCGCCACGCACAGCACCGTGCCGCGGTCGTGGGCGGCGGTGCGCACCTCGTGCAGCCGCTCGATCACGCCCCGGCGGTTGCTGACGCCGGTCAGGTCGTCATGGCGCAGCAGGGCCTCGATCTGCGCCAGCGCCGTGGCCAGCTTGTCATTGGCGATGCCCAGCCGGTACTGCATGCTGCGAAAGAAGGTGGCCTGCACGCTGCAGCGCACCACGGCACCGAGCACCACGCCGAAGGCCAGCAACTGGCCTGCAGCCGTGTCCGTGGTCATGCGCATCAGCGGCCCCCTCCAGAGAATGATGGCCGCCACGGCGATGAGCGTGCCTATCCAGGTCAGCCAGAAGCTGGTGCGGCTGCGCGCCAGGAAACCGTCGGCGCTGAAGGCGATCAGCATCACCATGGACTGGAACGCCAGCGCAGGGGCGGCCATGACCATGCCCAGCACGCCGATGATGGACACCAGCTGGTGCGTGAGGAACATGCCCGGATCGCGCAGCCTGTGGCACCAGTCGCTGGCATAGGCCCAGGTGATGAAGCCCATGCCCGCCGCCACCCACAGGCCATAGCCCAGCACCACGGCCCAGGGCGCATAGCCGGCCCAGGCATGGCCCAGAAACAGCAGCAGCGCATAGATATGGCTGACCAGCACGGAGATGTGCAATTGCCAGGTGCGGCGCTTCCAGCGCTCCAGGTGCAGCGCCTCGTCCACCAACGGCGACGCCGGCTTCGGCCCCCACAGGAGACGGTCCGGGAAATTCCGAGAAATGGAGGAAAGCACGGGCATGCGAAGAAGCGCGGCGGGCCGGCGGCCCTCATGGGCGCCCATTGTGACCGCATCCGGGAAATCCCGGGGATTGCATCCTTCTCGCCTAGGAGGTACGTGGCGGCCGCACGTCCTCGGCCACCACGATCTGGTTGCGCCCGCAGGCGCGGCCATGCGCGAGGGCCGCTTCGGCACGCTGCACCAGCCGCTCCGAGGTTTCGCCCGCCTGGAACTCCGCCACGGCCAGGGTCAGGGTCAGCGGGTCCTTGTCGGGATCGGGGATGGGCTTTTCGCTCCAGTGCTGCTGGCGCACGCCCTCGCGCACGCGCTGCAGCGCCCAGACGGCTTGGACGGAGGCGGTATCCGGCATCACCAGCATGAAGGTGTCATCGCGGTAGCGGCCTATGCCGTCCACCGTGCGCAGGTGCGTGACCAGCAGGCCGCTGAGCATGAGAAGCACCCGGTCCTGCAGCGATGGTCCCTTGTGCGGCGGGTGCACGCCCGCACGCTCCACCCAGGGGTCCAGCTCCAGCAGCACCACGCAAAACGGTTCGGGCTTGCGCGCATGGCGCTCGCGCAGGCCATCGACGGCATCCATCAATCGCGAGTAGTTGGCCACGCCGGTCAGCGTGTCGCGCCCCGTGGGCAATTGCAGCGAGCCCACGCGGGTCTGCAGTTGCTGCACATCTTCGGCCAGCTGGCCGCAGTAGCTGGACAGCTGCGCCAGTTCCTCGGTGTACTGGCGCTGCATGCGGCTCAGTGCCTGCCACAGGGCCAGCGCATGCACGGCCAGCGGCAGCAGCACGCTGGCCAGCCACAGAATGCGCACGGCGACCGAGCCCGGTGCCATCTGCGGCATGGGCCTGGCCACCACCACGGCGCAGAGCATGGCCAGCATGGCGCACAGCAGCACGATCTGGCCTGCGGGCAAGTGCAGCGCCTGCTCGCGCTCGCCATCCCAGGGCAGCCAGGCGATGGCGGCCAGCCACAGCAGGGCAGAGGCCCAGGCCAGCGAGGGCTGCCAGGCCGCCAGCAGCAAGGCCATCGTGGCCTGTATCCAGCCGTGGCCGCGCAGCGTCCGGGTCAGCGGCAGGCCGGCAGCATGGCAGCGCCAGACCCAGGCCATGCCGGCCAGGGCCGACAGCGCGGCGTAGGCCGCCCAGGCTTTCCATGAAGAAGGGCCGGCCAGCACATGGGCAGCCAGCAGGGCAGCCCCCACGGCCCAGGCCGCCAGGGGAAGAAGATGGGCGGACGCGCCGGCCGGTGGTTGGGCGGGCTGCGCCGGCGTGTGTTGTGGGGGATACGGCAGCTGGCGTGACATGGCATCCTCGCTGAAGACATCTGCGCCCCGGCCGAGCGCGCAAGCCATGGTGTACCACAACCCCGCGCAGCTTCAAGGGTCTTGCCGGCTCCGGCCGACACCGCCACAGCCGTCGCCAGGGCCACTTCAGGCGGGGGTCAGGCGGGCTCAGCCAGACTCAACCCGGTGCCGGCCCGGCCTCCTGCACGGGAGGCACGGGAGCCACGGCAGGCGCAGCGGACGTGGAAGGCAGCACGGCTCCCGGCTTCCTGCGGTTGCCATCGGCCTGGGTGCCGCAGCTGTGGCAATAGTGCACAAAGGCGCTCTTGCGGGTATTGCAACTGCCGCAACGGTCGAACAGGCCTATACCGCAGTGGGGGCAGAAATCGATGGCGCCGTCCTTCAGGTCCACGGGGCGCTCGCAGCCCGGGCATACGCCCTTGGCCAGGCGGGCCAGGGCCACGTCGTAGCCCAGTTCCTGGCGCCGCTGCATCTCGGGCAGTGACTCCTGCTGCTTTTGCCGCTCCAGGTAGCGGTTCAGGCCCAGAATGGCCGCGCGCCCCAGCAGGACCGTCACCACGATGCCGACCACATAGCGCACGTAGCCGCCGTAGTCGGGCAGGTAGGGCACGAGTTCGACGAAGAAGGCGAACAGCGCAAAGAAGATGAAGCCCCAGACAAAGGGCCACCAGGTGCTCTTGCGTTGTTTGGCGAACAGCCAGCCGGCCACCAGCAGCAGGGGCAGGGTCAGCGCCAGGCGGTAGAGGAAGACGCGCAGCTCGATGGCGCGCATCTCCTTGCGCCAGGACTCCATGGCACCGTCGCGCAGACCGTCCCACTGGCGGTTGGCCGCGTCCAGGCGCTGGCGTGCCTGCAGGCTGGCGTCCTGCAGCCGCTCCACGGCAGCGCGTGCGGCGTTCTCTTCCTGCTTGATGGCATCCAGCGCCTGGGTGCGCGACAGCAGCTCGCTGTCCTGCTCGGGCCGGGCCGTGGCGCGGCGCGTGGCCACCCAGTTGTCGAAGGTCTCGCGCGCCGAGCGGTAGCGCGCCTGCGTGGCCTGGTACTTGAGGCGCGCGTTCTGCAGCGCCGTCTCCGCCTTGTCGTGATCGGCATCGGCGGCCTTGATCTCGGCCTTGACGGGCTCGGCAGCAGCGGGCGCGATGAAGTCCTCCACCGTGCGCGGCGACTCGACCTGGGGCAGATCCCCCACCACCAGGCCGCCCAGGCCGATGAGGAACGAGGCGAACACCACCGCCACCAGCCACAGGCCTCGGCGGAACCATTTTTCGGGCAGACGCAGGGCCTTGCTCATGGGGAAACTCCTGTTTCAGTGGCCTGCGGCCGAGGAAGACCGCAGGCGGAGGAAAAGCCGGTCCGGCTCAGGGCAGCACGCGCACCGGACCCGCCAGCTGGCTGCGCTGCAGCCACTGCGTCACCGACTCCACGGTCACGGTCTCTATGCGGCTGGCATAGCGCTTGTCGTTGGGATGGTCGTCGAAGGCGATGTTGGCAGCCGTCACGCGCCCGCCCAGCCGCGACAGCGCGCGAATCACCAGCACGCCAGGCTCGTAGCCCTTGAACTGCAGCCAGGCCTGGGCCTGCTCGCGCCGCTGCACCGTGGCCGGCTCCATGGCGGCGGCCAGGGTTTCGGTGGCCCACTGGTTGGACTGCTGGTAGCGCTGGCCCCAGGCATAGCTGACCATGCTGTAGGGCTCGTGCTGCAGGCGCAGCACGGTCTGGGGCTGGCTCAGAAAGGTCCACAGCGCCTGCTGCACGGCGGGCGTGGGCACCTGAACGCCGGCCTCGTAGCGCCACAGGTCGTCCAGGAAGAATTCGCCCAGGCCCTGGCGGTAGACATGGCCGCCGGCCGTGCCGCATTCGTTGAGCTTGTGCGCCACGCGCCAGGGGCCTTCGGGGGTCCTGTAGGCCCAGCCGTAGTGCGAGTAGTGCAGGTCGTACTTGCTCAGGTCCTGGCCCACGCGCGCCAGCAGCACGACGCGGGTGCCGTTCTTCGCATATTCGGCATCCAGCGCCTGGGATGTGCGCTGGGCCAGGTCCAGCCCCTTTTGCAGGGATTGGGGGGTGAGGGGCTTGTCCTCGCAGCTGCGGCCTGCATGGGCCGTGCCCAGCGCGGCGGCCAGCAGCAGCACCAGGCAGGCGGAACGGGCCCCCGGGGAAAGGGAGAGAGACGGTTTCATGACGGGCATCACAGGCGTTCGTTGTGCAGCAGGGCCTTGCCCATCTCGTTGGGAATGAAGGCCAGCACCTTGCCGGCCGCCGAGATGACAACGCCTGCGCCGATCACGCTGCAGGTCAGCACCGTGCCCACGGCATAGACCGAGGCGGAGGCGCCCCGCCCCACCACTTCCACGCTGGCCTGGGCGCCATCGGAGGCACGCTCGAGCAGATAGACCGTGCCCGTGGCCGAGGCCTGCACCGCCTTCACGGTCAGCACCGCGCCGCCCACCGACAGCGCGGCCGGCAAGGCCACCACGGCGCCAGCGGCCGTCGAAGCCACCGAAGCCGTACCCACCACGGAGGCCACGGGCAGCATGGACAGCGCCACGGAGGCCTCGCTTTGCGCATGGGCAGGCGCCATGGCCAGGGCTGCGCACAGCGCACCAGCGGTCAGCAGGGCACGCGGCAGGCGCGCGAAAACGGATTGGTTGACCATCATTGCTTGGACTCCTGGAAATGCGGGGGAAGGGGTGGACATCACTCGGCGTCGGCCGGTTGCGCGGCCTCGCGACGGCCATGCATGCGGGCCTGCGCCAGGTCGGCCTCGTGGCGGTCACGCAGCATCTTGGCCAGCGTGAAGGCGGTGGTGATGAGATAGAGCCAGCTCACGCCCAGGAAGGCCTTGTAGGTCACGTTGATGTCCATGCTCACCAGCCCCCAGCCGGTCAGCGCCATGGACACGGCAAAACCGCCCCAGACCACCAGCTTCCACATGGGCGTGTCGCCTGCGCCGCTGCGGCCGCCCTCGTTGTCCCGCACGAACTTGGCCAGCACGAAGGCGGCCGAGAGGCAGAACACATAGCCCATCACCATGAAGGCCTGCTCCAGCTGCTCGCCGGGCAGCCAGGCCAAGCCGATGGCGCACAGCGAGACCGCAATGCCGAACGACACCCACACCTGCAGTTGCCAGGCCCGGGTATCACGCTGAACGACGATGGGAGAAGAGGACATTTGCCGAGGTGCCCCTCAAGGGCATTGGTTGAACACGGGACGCATGGTGCCCAGACGTAACTTGCGTGTCTGCATTCAACCGTAACAGTGGCCAGACACAGGCCATCGAGTATCTTCAAACGGTACTTTTCAAGTTTTTGACTGTTGTTTACACCCCAAAAAGTTCCTGCATGTGACACCAGCACGCAGGACATCGGGCACGGCACCTGGGCGACAGGAACCCTGCGGCGCGCCACAGACAATGCGCCCACCCCGGCTGCAGTGCAGCGGGCAATCGCACGTTCGCCACGCTGATTGATGGAGATCTCCCATGACCAAACCCTTTGACCTCGTCGTCCACGGCGCCACCGGCTTCACGGGCCGGCTGGTGGTGGAGTACCTGCTCAGGCGCTACCCCGCAGGCAGCGGCCTGCGCTGGGCCATGGGCGGGCGCAATGCCGCCAAGCTCGCAGCCGTGCGCGACGAGCTGGGCGCGCCCGCCGATACCCCGCTGGTGGTGACCGACACCGGCAATCCCGCAAGCCTGCAGGCGCTGATGGAGCAGACCCGCTTGGTGCTGACCACGGTCGGCCCCTACCAGCTCTACGGAAACGAACTCGTGGCCGCCTGCGCCAGCGCCGGCGTGGACTATGTGGACCTGTGCGGCGAGCCAGCGTGGATGCGCCAGATGATCGATGCCCACGAGGCCGCAGCCAAGGCCAGCGGCGCGCGCATCGTGTTCTCCTGCGGCTTCGATTCCATTCCCTTCGACCTGGGCGTGTTCATGCTGCAGCGAGAGATGCAGGCCCGCTTCGGCCAACCCGCCCAGCGCGTGCGGGGCCGGGTGCGCAAGATGAAGGGCACGTTCTCGGGCGGCACGGCGGCCAGCCTCAAGGCCACCATGGCGGCGGCCGCCGCCCAGCCGGGCGTGCTGGAGCTGCTGCGCAATCCGTTCTCGCTCACGCCGGGCTTCGAGGGCCCGCGCCAGCCGTCCGGCAGCAAGCCCATGGTGGACGAGGTGCTGGGCCTGTGGGTGGCACCCTTCGTGATGGCGGCCATCAACACGCGCAACGTGCACCGCTCCAACTTTCTGCTGGGCCATGCCTATGGCGCCGACTTTGTCTACGACGAGATGATGGTCACAGGTGCGGGCGAAAAGGGCGAGGCCCTGGCCAACGCCGTGGCGGCCGACAAGTCGCTGGGCGCGGACGACGGCCCCCAGCCTGGCGAGGGGCCATCGCGCGAAGAGCGTGAATCGGGCTTCTACGACGTGCTGTTCATCGGCACCGACACGGCCGGCCACAGCCTGCGCGTGGGCGTCAAGGGCGACCGCGATCCGGGCTACGGCTCCACGTCCAAGATGATCACCGAGGCAGCCGTCTGCCTGCTGCAGGACGCCCCGGACACGCCCGGCGGCATCTGGACCACGGCGCCCGCCATGGGCAACGCGCTCATCGCCAGGCTCAAGGCCAATGCCGGCCTGAGCTTCACGGTAGAGGAACAGAACCCCTCTTAAGCCGCCAGCAGCCGCTGCACGCGCTCGCGCAGCAGCGCGGGCTGCACCTCGGCCTGGGCCATGGGCTGGCCCACGTTCAGGCCCACGCGGTTGAACAGGCCACGGCGGAAGGGCCTCACCATGGCGCCGCCCTGCTCGATGCGGCTGAAGTACGAGCCCCAGAGATTGGTCAGCGCCATGGGGACCACGGGCACCTGCAGGCCATCGGCCTGGGCGCGCTCGACGATCTTCATGATGCCGCCCCGGAACTCCTGCAGCTGCCCGTCGCGCGTGATGCCGCCCTCGGGGAAGATGGCCAGCAGATCACCCTCGCGCAGCACCTGGGCGGCGCGCTCGAAGGCTGCCTCGTAGGTGGCGGGATCTTCCTTCTGGGGCGCGACCGGAATGGCCTTGGCCAGGCGGAACAGCCAGCCCAGCACGGGCACGCGGAAGATGCGGTGGTCCATCAGGAAGTAGATGGGCCGGGGGCTGGCGGCCATGAGCAGCACGGCATCGACAAAGCTCACATGGTTGCAGGCCAGGATGGCCGCGCCGGTGGCCGGAATGTGCTCGTCGCCCTGCACCTTGAAGCGGTACACGAAGCGCGAGGCCACCCAGGCCACGAAGCGCAGCAGGTACTCGGGCACCAGCAAGAAGATGTAGGCCGCCACCACGGCATTGGCAATGCCCGTGATCAGGAATACCTGGGGAATGCTGAAGCCCGCCGCCAGCAGCGCGCCGGCCAGCACGCTGGAGGCGATCATGAACAGCGCGTTGAGGATGTTGTTGGCCGCGATGATGCGTGCGCGGTGCGTGGGCTGGCTGCGCATCTGGATCAGCGCGTACATGGGCACGCTGTAGATGCCGGCCGACAGGGCCAGCATGCCCAGGTCGGCCATCACACGCCAGTGCGCGGGCTGGGCAAAGAAGGCGCCCACGCCCATCAGCTCGGAAGCCGGCAGCGCGCGCGAGGCAAAGAACAGGTCCACGGCGAACACGCTCATGCCGATGGCGCCCAGCGGCACCAGGCCGATCTCCACATGGCGGCGGCTGAACACCTCGCACAGCAGCGAGCCCGTGCCAATGCCCACCGAGAACACCACCAGCAGCAGCGAGGCCACATGCTCGTCGCCATGCAGCACCTCCTTGGCAAAGCTGGGGAACTGGGCCAGGAACACGGCGCCGAAGAACCACATCCAGCTGATGCCCAGCAGCGAGCGGAACACGGCGGGCTGCTCGCGGGCCAGCTGCAGGTTGCGCCAGGTTTCGGTGAAGGGGTTCCAGTTGATGACCAGGTGCGGGTCGGTGGCCGGCGCATTGGGGATGAACTGCGCAAAGATCCGCCCGATCACCGCCAGCGCCAGGCAGGCCACGGCCACCTGCATATGGCCCACCTCGGGCACGGCCACCAGCAGGCCGCCGGCCACATTGCCCAGCAAGATGGCCACGAAGGTGCCCATCTCCACCATGCCGTTGCCGCCCGTCAGCTCGCGCTCGCTGAGCACCTGGGGCAGGTAGGCGAATTTCACGGGGCCGAACAGCGTGGAGTGCAGGCCCATCAGGAAGACGCAGCCCAGCAGCAGCGGCACATTGGCCTGGATGAAGCCCCAGGCGGCCAGCGCCATGATGGCGATCTCCAGGTTCTTGACCAGGCGGAACATGCGCGTCTTGTCCCACTTGTCCGTCAGCTGGCCCGAGGTGGCCGAGAACAGCAGGAACGGCAGGATGAACAGCGCCCCGATCACCAGCCCCGCCATGGCCGAAGGCAGCCAGGAGACGCTGAGCTGGTAGGTCACCATCACGGTGAGCGCAAACTTGAACAGGTTGTCGTTGGCCGCCCCCGAGAACTGCGTCCAGAAGAACGGCGCAAAGCGCCGCTGGCCCAGCAGGGCGAACTGGTTGGGGTGCTCGTGCGCGGCCGATGGCACGGCGCCGGCCGTTGCGGTGGGGGCAGACGGGCTGCCGGTCTCTTGCTGGAACATCTTGTCTTCCCTCAACGGTTGGTGGCGCCGCCGTGGCCGCACGCATCGGCGCACATTGTGCCCGTAC
>NZ_JAELTK010000075.1:0-31613 GCF_016428765.1 Delftia sp. ASV31 | reverse complement strand
TGAGCCATTGGCGCGAGTGCTCGAAGCCCTTGAACAGCGGCTGCCAATAGGGGTCGCCCGCCTTGCCCAGGTCCATGGCCGCGCCGATGGCGGGCACATGCGAGGTGTAGACGGATGCGGTGATGCGCGCCATGTCAGTTGCCTTCCTTGTTGTTCTTGTCCACGCTGCCGGCCTTGCCCTGCGGCTGGCGGTGGGCCTGGGCATCGCCCTCCTCGCCCACGCGGCGGTTGCCTTCGGCCGAACGGCCTCCGCCCACCATCATGTTGCGGTATTCCTCTTCGGACATGCCGGTCATGGAGCCTGCCATCTGCTGGAAGCTCTTGCCGTCCGTGGCGCCGATCTTGGCCAGGAAGTAGATGTTGCCGCCCGTGCGCATGCACCAGTTGAGGTCGCGGGCCAGCACGGCCTGCTTTTGTTCCTCGCTCATGGCCCATTCGTCCAGGTAGGCACGCTCGTCAGCCTTGAAGCGCTCGCGGTTCTCGGCCTTCATCAGCGACATGCAGAACTGGTTGAGCCAGTAGCCTTTGCGAGACTGCTCGGCATCAAAAATGATGGTGCCGGGCACGTCCAGATAGGGTTTGTCCAATGCCATGGATATCTCCTTGAATATGTCCGGCACCCAGGCCGGACATGGTCGCCTTCAGGCCTCTTCGGGCCAGTAAAGGCGCATGGGGTTGTCCACCAGCAGCTTGCGCTGCAGTTCGGCCGTGGGGGCGATGTGCGGGATGAAATCGACCAGCAGGCCGTCATCGGGCATGTGGTCCTTGAGGTTGGGGTGGGGCCAGTCGGTTCCCCACAGCACGCGGTCGGGGAACTCCTCGACCACGCGGCGGGCGAAGGGCACCACGTCACGGTAGGCATTTTGCTCGCCGTCCAGCGCCTTGGGGCCGGTGACGGACAGGCGCTCCGGGCAGCTGACCTTGCTCCAGACGTTCTGGTGCTCGCGCATGAACTTGAGGAACAGCTCGAACTCGGGGCCGTCCACGGGCTTGTTCACATCGGGGCGGCCCATGTGGTCCACGACCACGGTGGTGGGCAGGCTGGTGAAGAAATCCCACAGCTCGGGCAGGTCCACGGCCTCGAAGTAGATGACCACGTGCCAGCCGAGCTTGGCGATGCGGCCCGCGATCTCCATCAGCTCGTCCTTGGGCGTGAAGTCCACCAGGCGCTTGACGAAGTTGAAGCGCACACCGCGCACGCCGGCGGCGTGCAGCTCCTGCAACTCCTCATCGGTCACGCTGCGGCGCACCGTGGCCACGCCGCGCGCCTTGCCGTTGGCGGCCTTGCAGGCATCGACCATGGCGCGGTTGTCGGCGCCGTGGCAGGTGGCCTGCACGATGACGTTGCGCGCAAAGCCCAGGTGGTCGCGCAGCGCAAACAGCTGCTGCTTGCTGGCGTCGCAGGGCGTGTACTTGCGCTCGGGCGCGAAGGGGAATTCATCACCGGGGCCGAAGACGTGGCAGTGGGCATCCACAGCGCCTGCGGGCACCTGGAACTTCGGCTTGGAGGGGCCGGCGTACCAGTCCAGCCAGCCGGGGGTTTTTTCAAAAGCGCTCATGTTCCCTCCTTCAATCGATGTAACGAAGGCCGGCCTTTTCGAGCGGCTCGCGCATCTTGTACATGTCCAGGCCCAGCACGCCGGAAGCCAGCTTGGCGCGCTTTTCACCCTCGAAGCTCTCGCGCTTTTGCGCGGCAGCCAGGGTTTCGGCGGCCTTGGCGGCGGGCACGCAGACCACGCCGTCATCGTCGGCCACGATCACGTCGCCGGGCGTGACCCACATGCCTGCGCAGACCACCGGGATGTTGACCGAGCCCAGCGTGGCCTTGATCGTGCCCTTGGAGGAGATGGCGCGGCTCCACACGGGGAAGTTCATTTCCTGCAGCGTCTTCACGTCGCGCACGCCGGCGTCGATGATCAGCGCACGCGCGCCACGCGCCTGAAAGCTGGTGGCCAGCAGGTCGCCGAAGTAGCCGTCCGTGCATTCCGAGGTCACGGCCGCGACCACGATGTCGCCGGGCTGGATCTGCTCTGCGGCCACATGCATCATCCAGTTGTCGCCGGGCTGCAGCAGCACGGTGACGGCCGTTCCCGAGACCTGCTGGCCCGCATAGATGGGGCGCATATAGGGCTTGAGCAGGCCCACGCGGCCCATGGCCTCGTGGACGGTGGCCGAGCCCAGGGCGGCCAGGCCGTCGGCGGCCGCGCGGTCGGCGCGCTGGATGTTGCGGTAAACCACACCGAGTTCGTACATGGTGTTCTCCTTGGATCTGTGGTGGCGGCCTGCTTACAGGCCCTTTTGCTTGAGGGCGGCGTCCAGGCGCGGGAACACGCGGCGCGCGTTGCCTTCGTAGACCTGGTAGCGCTCCTCTTCGGTGAGGTTGGCCGTGGCCTCGATGTAGCGCTTGGTGTCGTCGTAGTAGTGGCCCGTGGTCGGGTCGATGCCGCGCACGGCGCCGATCATCTCGCTGGCGAACAGGATGTTCTTGACGGGGATCACCTTGGTCAGCAGATCGATGCCGGGCTGGTGGTAGACGCAGGTGTCGAAGAAGATGTTGTTGAGCAGGTGCTCGTCCAGCAGCGGCTTCTTGAGCTCCTGCGCCAGGCCGCGGAAACGGCCCCAGTGGTAGGGCACGGCGCCGCCGCCATGGGGGATCAGGAACTTGAGCGTGGGGAAGTCCTTGAACAGGTCGCTGGTCAGGCACTGCATGAAGGCCGTGGTGTCGGCATTCAGGTAGTGGGCGCCCGTGGTGTGGAAGCACGCGTTGCAACTGGTGGAGACGTGGACCATCGCGGGGATGTCGTACTCCACCATCTTTTCGTAGATGGGATACCAGGAGCGGTCCGACAGCGGGGGCGAGGTCCAGTGGCCGCCTGAAGGATCGGGGTTCAGGTTGATGCCCACGTTGCCGTACTGCTCCACGCACTTGACCAGTTCGGGGATGCAGGTGGCAGGGTCCACGCCCGGCGACTGCGGCAGCATGGCGGCGGGGATGAAATGCTCGGGGAACAGTTCGCTGACGCGGTAGCACAGCTCGTTGCAGATGGCGGCCCAGGTGCTCGATGTCTGGAAGTCGCCGATGTGGTGGGCCATGAAGCTGGCGCGCGGGCTGAAGATGGTGAGATCGGAGCCGCGCTGCTTCATCAGCTTGAGCTGGTTGGTCTCGATGGTCTCGCGGATCTCGTCGTCGCTGATCTTCAGGTCGCTGGCCCTGGGGGCCTTGGACGGGTCCTTGAGGCCTGCGATCTGCAGGTCGCGCCAGGCGCCCAGGGCCGCGGGCGCGGTGGTGTAGTGGCCGTGTACGTCGATGATCATCGGATGGTCTCCTGCGTCTTTATGGGGTGGGAATGTGTCAGTGGAGGGGTCAGTGGAGGGGTGCGGCAGGCGCCGCGCCGCCCTGCGGCTCGGGACTGCTGTACTGCTTGATGATGAGGGCGGCCATGGCGATCACGCCCGGAATGGCCACCACGGCAAAGATCTCGCTGAAACCCAGCTGGCGCGCCGACAGCTCGGCCACCAGGAACGAGCCCGCAATGCCGCCGAAGCGGCCAATGCCCAGCATCCAGGCCACGCCCGTGGCACGGCCCCGCGTGGGGTAGTAGGCGGCGGCCAGCGCCGGCATGGACGACTGGGCGGTGTTCATGATGGTGCCGGCCAGGAAGACGGCCACCACCAGCCAGCCCAGGTGGCCGGCCGTCTGGCCTATCCACCAGATGGAGGCTGCCGTCAGCGCATAGCCGATGGCAATGATGCGGTTGGCATTGAAGCGGTCCATGAGCCAGCCGAACAGCACGGCGCCCACGCCGCCCAGCGGGAACAGCGCGGCCACCAGGGTGCCGGTCTTGGGGTCCAGGCCCGCTTCCTTGAACAGCACCGGCATCCAGTTCATCAGCGCGTAGAAGATGACCAGTCCCATGAAGTAGGCGATCCACAGCATGATCGAGCCCACCCGGTACTCACGCGACAGCACCACGCCCATGCCGCTGCTGGCCTGGGATTCGGGCTGGGGCTTGGACTCGGTCATCACGAAGCGCTGCACGCCCTGCACGGCATCACCGGCAATGCGCGCCAGCACCTTGCGGATGCGTTCGGCCGGGTAGTTGTTGGCCACCATGTGGCGCACCGACTCCGGCAGCAGCACGATCAGGGCCACCAGCAGCAGCAGCGGCGCTGCACCGCCCAGGATGAGCACGCTGCGCCAGCCGAAATGGGGGATCATCCAGGCCGCCAGGAAGCCGCCGAAGGCCGCGCCCAGCGGAAAGCCGCAGAACATGGCGTTGGTCAGCGTGGCGCGGCGCGAATCAGGGCAGTACTCGCTCATCAGCGTGACGGCATTGGGCATGGCGGCGCCCAGGCCCAGGCCGGTGACGAAGCGCAGCATGGCCAGCGTCCAGATGTCGGGCGAAAAGCCCGAAGCCAGGCAGGACACGGCAAACACCGCCACCGAACCCACCAGCACGGTCTTGCGGCCCAGCCGGTCAGCCAGCGGACCAGAGAACAGGGCGCCTGCGGCCAGGCCGAACAGCGCCGCGCTGAGCACGGGCGCCAGTGCAGGCTTGCTCACGCCCCACTCGCCGATCAGCGAGGGCGCGATGTAGCCGATGGCCGCCGTGTCAAAGCCATCGAGCAGAACGATCAGAAAACACAGCGCAAAGATCACCCACTGGAATCCCGAGAACGGGTGCTCGTTGAGCAGGGTCTGCACATTGACGCCGGGCTGGCCGGCGTCCTTTTGGACGGATGTCATGACTTGTCTCTTCCACTGTCTCTCGGCCTGGCGGATACCGCATCTGCGCGCGCGGCCCGCCCCTTGCAGCGCAGGGGCCGGCAAGCCCCTGCGCTGCTTCTTCAGTCCTGCCTGCGGCCGTCCCAGGCCGAGCGCGGAACCATCACTTCGCCGCGCATCAGCAGGCGCGCCGTGCGCAGCAAGGCGGCCTTGGTCACCACCTCGGGGTGGGCCGGGTCGCTGTCCAGCGTCACGCTGAATTCGCCCGTGGGATGCTCCACCGACACCGTGAGCGGGCCCGCGCCCTGCGTGAGCTGCGCCACGCCGTCGCACACGGTGCCCGGCATCTTCACGGCCGTGCCGACGGTGACGGCTGCCAGCACGCCGATGGCGTCATGGCAGACGTGGGGGATGAAGCTGCGCGTGGTCAGCGCGCCGCCATGCTGGGGCGGCGCGATCAGCGTCATCTTGGGGTAGTTCTTGGCCGAGACATCGCCCAGGCCCATGGTCCGGGAGATCTGCAGGCGCAGCGCCTCGATGCGGCGCTTGAGATCGGTGTCGGCGTTGAGCTCGGCCACGGTCTCCAGGCCGGTGGCGCCCACGTCGGCGGCCTTGAAGATCACCAGCGGCATGCCGTTGTCTATGCACGTGACGTCAAGCGTGAAGTCTTCGAACCCCTCGCCCGTCACCGTGACCGTGTCCCGGGGCTTGCCCGTGGGCAGCAGGCCCGAGCAGACCGAGCCGGCCGTGTCCAGGAAACTGATTTCGATGGGTGCCGAGCTGCCGGGCGCGCCGTCGATGCGGGCCGAGCCTTCGTACTCCACCTGGCCGCCGGGCGTCTGCACGGTGATGTCGGCCGCCATGCCGGTGTTCAGCGTCAGCACCCGGAAGGTGCTGGTCTCGCCGCGCGAGGAGACCATGCCGGTCTCCAGCGCAAAGGGAACCACGCCGGCCAGCATGTTGCCGCAGTTGGGCGTGGTGTCCACCGTGTCCTTGTCGGGCTGCAGCTGGGCGAAGAGGAATTCGAGGTCGATGCCCTCCTTGTCGGAGAGGCTGACGATGCCGACCTTGCTGGTCAGCGGATGCGCGCCACCCACGCCGTCGATCTGCCGCTTGTCGGGCGAACCCATGGCCGCGAGCAGCACGCGGTCGCGCGTGGGCAGGTCGGAGGGAAGATCGGTGGCCCGGAAGAAGGGGCCCTTGGAAGTACCGCCCCGCATCAGCAGGCAGGGAATGGCCGTTTGCATGGCTGTCTCTATCAGTATGGGTATGACAGCTATTGTGAGCATGGCGCGGGCCAGGCACCACTGAGCAAGCCCGCTAGCAGCTATAGCAAACCGGCATAGCTCAGTACCAGGCTTGCGCTGCGGGTTGCGGCGCCCGTGCACCGCAACTGCTTGATACAACTTATTTTTGTGCGGTGCCGCTCAATCGCGGCCATGGCCCCGGCCGCGATCATGGCCATGCCCGGGGCCACGGTGGTCATCACCACGCCCGCCATGGCGATCGTGGCGGTCGTCACGGTCCCAGCGGCGGTCATCGCGGCGGTGCTCCCATTCGCGGTGGCGGCGCTCCTCGCGCCAGCGCGGATCGGGACGCGGCGGCCCGGCATGCCAGTGCGGCGGCGGGTTGCGCAGGAAGTACACCGGGCGGCCGCAGGCGCCGTAGCGGGCGCAGTGCTTGCCCCAGTGCTTGGCGTGGCCCGGGGGCACCCACATGTAGACAGGCGGCGGAGCCATGGGGGCCGGCGCAATGATCACGGGGCGCTGGTACAGCAGCGCTGGCGGCGGTGCGTTGCCGATGTCCACGGTGCCGTAGACGCCCGGTGCCAGCTGGCCCGAGACCGAGCCGCTGATGTAGGTCTGCGCCTGGGCCGCAAGGGCCGAGCAGGCCAGCGCAAAGGCGGCCGCGGCGCGCAAGGTGGTTCGCAAGGTGAGCAGGGCCATGTTCTTTTGAATTGGGTGAAACAGGAAAGGCCCCGTTTCTACCAAGCGCGCGGGGCCGCGTGGACCGCTGCGCCTGAAAAGGTGTAAGAACCCGTTCAAGCCAGCGCCCGTTCCTGTTCAACGCGCCAGGGCTGCCTGCGGTGTACAGCAGACCGCAATGGTCCGCTTTCTGGCCTGCACGCGCTCAGTCCAGCTTGAGCCGGGAATCCTTCACCACCTTCTGCCACTTGGCGATCTCGGCGCGGCGGAAGGTCTCCAGCTCGGCCGGCGTGGAGCCTATGGGCTCGGCGCCTATGCCAGCGAGCCGCTCCACGATGGCGGGCTCGCGCAGCACCTTGGCCAGCACCGTGGACAGCCGGTTCACGATGGCGGGCGGCGTGCCGGCCGGCGCAAAGATGGCGTTCCATTCATAGGTCTCGTAGCCGGGCACGCCCGACTCGGCAATGGTCGGCAGCTCGGGCGCGGCCTTGGAGCGCTCCAGCCCGCCCACGGCCACCGCGCGCAGCTTGCCGGTCTTCACGTGCTGCCAAGCCGAGCCCATGCTGGCAAACATCAGCGGCACCTGGCCCGACATCACATCCATCATGGCCGGGCCGCCGCCCTTGTAGGCCACATGGTGCAGCTGCGTCCTGGCCAGCAGGTTGAACAGTTCGCCCGCCAGGTGCTGGGCCGAGCCCGGGCCTGCGGACGCAAAGTACAGTTGCCCGCCCCCCTCGGAGCGGCCAGCCTGGATCAGGTCCTGCACGCTCTTGATGGGCGACGAAGGCGCAACCACCAGCACATTGGGCACGCGCAGCAGCAGCGAGACCGGCGCGAAGGCCTTGAGCGTGTCGAACTGCATGCGCGCGTGGATGGCGGGGTTTTGCGCGTGGTTGGAGGCATCGAGCATCAGCGTGTAGCCGTCGGGCTGGGCCTTGGCCACCTGGGCGCCGCCGATCATGCCGCCTGCCCCGCCCCGGTTCTCGATCACCACGGGCTGGCCCAGCTCGGCAGACAGCCTGGGGCCGATCAGGCGCGCCACCACATCGACGGTGCCGCCCGGCGGATAGGTCACGACCAGGGTGACGGGGCGCTCGGGGTAGTTGGCCACTGCAGCCGCCGCAGCCGCTGCGGCCGGCGCGGCCATGCCGGCAACGGCCGAAAGCAGGCCTGCGGCCGCCCACAGGCTGGCGGTGCGTCTGGACAGGGAATTCATGGTGTGTCTCCTTGGTTTGGCATGTCGTTTTGGAATCGGAACAGCTCGAAGGCGGTGCGGCCCAGCACGGCCTGCAGGGGGCCGGCATCGTCCAGCCAGTCCTGCAGCCAGCGCACGGCCGCCGGATAGCTGGCCTGGCCCGCGTGCTGCGTGTGCGGCCAGTCGCTGCCCCAGAGCAACCGCGCGGCCGTGAAGGCCTGCAGCAATTGCGCGGTGGCCTGCCGGCCCGAGGCGGCGCAGTCGGCGGCCTGCCAGATGCGGTAGGGCGCGGACAGCTTGACCCACACACGGCCGCTGCCGGCCTGCTGCAGCAGATAGCCAAAGCCCGGGTCGCGCACGCCCAGGGCCGGGTCAGGACGCCCGAAGTGGTCAACCACCACGCGGCAGCCGGCCGCCAGCAAGGCGGGCAGCAGGTCCGGCAGGCGCCCGGCCTGCAGGTGCAGCTCCACATGCCAGCCCAGGGTGTTGGCCTGCTCCAGCACGCGGCGCCAACCGGGCGCATTCAGATCGGGCAAAGGCAGGCCGATCAGGTTCAGGCGCATGCCCACCACGCCGGCATCGGCCAGGGCCTGCAGTTGTTCATCGCCCGTGCTCTCATCCACCACGGCCACGCCGCGCAGGCGCTGCGGCTGGGCGCGCAGCGCCTGGAGCAGGTAGCTGTTGTCCGTGCCCAGAAAGCTGGGCTGCACCAGCACGCCATGGGCCATGCCATGCGTGTCCAGGTGGTGCAGATAGGTGCCCAGGGGCGCGTCCTCTTCGGGCGCGTAGCGGCGCGCATCCGGCATGGGCAGGCCACGCTCGAAGACATGGGCGTGGGTATCGACGCTGGACGCAATGGCGAACCGGGGCACGGCAGACACGGGAAGAACTCCTTGTGGGTTGCGCCACGCAAGGCGCGGCGCTGGGGGCATGGGGCCGGATTCTAGGAACGGGGGGTATATATTTCCATTCTTCAAAACGGATTTATTCATACCGGATCAATATGGAAACCCGGCATCTGCGCTACTTTCTCGCGGTGGTGGACCAGGGCAGCGTCAGCCGCGCCGCCGACTGGCTGGGCATTGCACAGCCGGCCCTGAGCCAGACCCTGGCCCGCATGGAAAAAGACCTGGGCGTGCAGCTGTTCCAGCGCTCACGCCAGGGCGCCCTGCCCACCCCGGCCGCCCTGGCCATGCTGGACGATGTGCGCACCAGCGTGGCCCGCATAGATGCCGCCGCCAGCCGCGCGCGCGAGATCGCCAGGGGCAGTGCGGGCCAGTTGACCGTGGGCCTGGTGTCCTCGGCGCTTTTTGGCACCCTGCCCCGCGCCCTGCGCGCGTTGCGGCAGCAGGCGCCTGGCGTGCGCGTCATCCTGCGCGAGATGAGCAATGCCGAGCAGGCCGAGGCCCTGCAGACCGGCGCCATCGACATCGGCCTCATGCACACGCCCGTGGCCGTGGGCGGGCGCATGCGCGAGCGCCAGCTGCTGCGCGAGCGCCTGGTGGCCGCCGTGCCCGATGAATTCCAGATCGGCGAGGACGGCCAGGTCAGCCTGGCCCAGATCGCCGAGGCCGGGCTGGTGATGTACCCGCAGGCGCAATTGCCCGTGCTGCATGCCGGCATCCTCGACGCGCTGCGCAAGGCCGGGCACGAGGCCCATGTGGCGCAGGAAGCCAACCGCACCCTCACCGTGCTGGCCTGCGTGGCCGGCGGCTGCGGCGTGGCTCTTCTGCCCAGCTGGATACGCTCCATGGACTTTCGCGGCGTGCGCTTTTGCGAGGTGCGTGACGGCCAGGCCCTGCCCAGCCTGGACCTCAGCGCCATCTGGCCCGCACGCTCCACGCCCACGCTGGCCGACCTGTTCGCGCACCTGGAGCTGGGCGAAGACTGAGCTCTCCCTAGCCCGCTGCGACCATGTGCAGCGCGGCACGGCCCGGCACCACCGAGCGCGGCCCGGCGCTCGTGCAAGAAGCGGGATGCGCGTCCGCCTGCGCCGCACTACAAACCGCTTTCCCTCATTCACGGAAAGAAAAGGTGCGAGATGCAGCCATCGCCACAGCAACTCCACGGAAAAGTCGCCCTCATCACAGGCGCCAGCTCAGGCATAGGCCGCGAAGCCGCCAGGCTGTTTGCCCGCCACGGCGCCAGGCTGGTCCTCACGGCCCGCCGCCAGGCGCAACTGCAGACGCTGGTGGCGGAGATCGAGCAGGACGGCGGCCAAGCCATCGCGCTGGCCGGCGACGTGCGGGACGAGCCGCTGGCACAGGCCCTGGTCGAGACCGCCACGGAGCGCTTTGGCGGCCTGGACATCGCCTTCAACAATGCAGGCATGACCGGCGATCCCTGCGCCCTCCCCGATCTCTCGCTGCAGGCCTGGCAGGACGCCATCGCCACCAACCTCACCAGTGCCTTTCTGGGCGCCAAGCACCAGATACCGGCCCTGCTGGCACGCGGTGGCGGCTCGCTGATCTTCACCTCCACCTTCGTGGGCCATACGGCGGGCCTGCCCGGCATGGGAGCCTATGCCGCCAGCAAGGCCGGCCTCGTCGGCCTCACCCAGGTCATCGCCGCCGAATACGGCCCCCGCGGCCTGCGCGCCAACGCCCTGCTGCCCGGGGGCACCGACACTCCCATGGGCCGCGCCAGCACCCCCACGCCCGAGGCGCGCGCCTTCGTCGAAAACCTGCACGCGCTCAAGCGCCTCGCCACCCCCGCAGAAATCGCGGCGGCGGCGCTGTTTCTGGCGTCGGACGCATCCAGCTTCATCACGGGTACGGCCATGGTGGTCGATGGTGGCGTGTCCATCAACCGGATTTGAACGAGACCCCTGACCGGCATGCCCAGGCCAGGGGCCGCAGCGCCTGGACCGCATCTGTCCCCTGCGGCTTACCGGTACGTCCTGGCCATGCCTGCCCGTGCAAATTCAGGGCCGTCGCTGCAATGGCGGCCCGGCTTGATTTCCTGCTCCAGCTGCCGGGCGTGGATGTTTTGCGGATCGCCTGCGCCGGCCTTTTCAGGAGGATGGAAAGGAATGGATTCATCCCCAGGCAATGCGCCATGCGAGGCATGCTCGAAAAAGAAGTAGATGCCTTCGTGCAGCATCCATCGCGGGACAAGGCCGCAATCGCTTTCGTTGAATTGAGCGCAGCAGTACCCGCTGCGATTGCCGCGCGTGCGTTTCTTTCACAGCGGTAGGCCATAGGCGCCCAATACCTGCTCGATGATGTCGGGCACGGTCTGGTTCTGGAAGATGCGAACGTCGCTCCTGCGCGTGGCCAGCCACAGCCAGGGGCTCAGGCGGGCCTTGCAGGCGTAACCGCGGTGGTTCTGGCCCTGCATGCCCAGGCGGGCGACGATGCCGTCGATGTAGCGCATTGCGCCGCCCTGGATTTGTATTTCCATGGTGGTGCTTTACCCAATAGCGCCTTTGCGTAGATGCTTTCGCTGAGCACTTCCCAATCGAGGCTGAAAGGCTGGCTGACTTTTTTCCGGCTGCGCAATTCGAGAAAATGCACTTCATGGCCCAATGGTCTGTGGATCGCGAATCGGCATGTCATTGTGCAAACCACCCTGGTTGTCAGTTCCGGGGCGGCCTCCCTTCCCCTTTCAAGGAAACGGATCATGGACAAACGAAGCGCATTGAGGCAATCTACCCGTATTGGCAATACACTGTCCATGTAAGTAATTGCATCTCACCTTGGGCCAGCACCGCCTCTTGCAGCCCAGACGGGAAGCACCGCACACACCCCATTCCAAGCACTCTTCAATCAATAGATCAATTACATCCCATTACAGCATTGTTGACGGCTATGGCATTTAACCGGCGCATAAGGTCCATCGAATGCTCACAACATATACTCGCGAAAACTGGCAGGAATGGAGCATCTGGTGTCTGTCAAATGGAATTCCTTCCCCTTGGGGCAGAGATCCATTGCACACACTGCGTCTCCATGCTTGCGGGACCCGCAGGTAAACACAGTGTAAATTTCAGCTGTGAGCGCTCGTGAGCACTGATTAATCGCGTCGAGATTGTTATAGTAAATAACGGAATCACCATGACTAGACACACTCAGCCCATCGTGGAGCGCTTGTTCAGGCCTATGGAACGCTCGACCCGTCAACGCAGCTCGATACGCACGGTCATGGAAGAGGCTGGACGCCCCTTGCTTCCGGCCGAGATCCTCGGCGCAGCGCAGCGCGAGGTGCCGGCCATCGGGCTGGCCACGGTGTACCGCAACATCAAGCAGCTGATGGAAGCGGGCGAAGTGCAGGCCGTGGACCTGCCCGGCGAGGCCACGCGCTACGAACTCAGCGGCCGCGCCCACCACCACCATTTCCGCTGCATGAGCTGCAACCGCGTGTTCAACGTGCCCGGCTGTCCGGGCGACATGCAGCGCATCGCCCCCGAAGGCTTTGTGGTGGAGCGCCATGAGATGACGCTGTACGGCGTCTGCAGCGACTGCCACCAGAACGTGCAATAACAGGGAGCCGCCCGCCTCGGGCTCAGCCTCGGGCCCACGGATCCAAGAAGATGACAGCCATGGTGCAGGCCCTGCCTGAACCATGGCTGTTTCTTTTTTCACCCGCCCTTGGCCTCAGCGCCTGCCCGGCCGCACGCGGCCTGCGGCAGCACCGCCGGCCAGCAAGGCCAGCGCAGCCACCACCCACAGCATTGCCGTCTGCCCCCAGGCCTGCCGCGCAGGCCGCGGGCTGGCCGTGAAGACGGGCTGGACTGCAAAATCCTGCGCACCGAATGTGCGGTCCTCAAACAGGTAGGGATAGAGGAAGGCGCGCAGGCGTGCGTGAAAGGCGGCGATGTCGTCCTGATAGGCCAGTTGCGCCAGCAAATCGGTGCCGGCCTGGCGGTGCAGCGCAGCCTGCACGCCCACGCCGGGCAGCAGCCAGCCCAGGCGCCCGGTCCAGGCCTGGCGTGCCTGCAGGCCGGCGCGGTAGCCGGCGAACTGGGGCGCGACACTTTCATCGCCGAGCTGCTGGAAGGCGTAGTACCACTTCCAGTGAAAGCCTGCAGGCAGCGGCGCGGTGTCGCGCCATTCGGGGTGGCTGCGGAAAAAGCGCTCCATGGTCTGCTCGCGCGGCAGGTCCCAGGCGCCATGCACGGTCTGGCGCTGGGCCAGCATCAGCTCCACGCCCTGGCTCACGGGGATGGCACGCGACAGCGCGGCATTGGCCAGCGTGGGCAGCACCAGGGTCAGCACGGCCCAGCAGCCCATGAGGGCCATGGCATTGGCGACCGAGCTGCCGCCCATCGCGGCAACCACCAGGCACAGGCCGCTCCAGAAAACCACATAGGCCGTGGCGGACAGCAGCACCGTGGCAAGGGCGCCCGCCGCTGCCCCGCCGGCCAGTGCGCCTGCCAGGGCAGGCAGCGCCACGCAGGCCAGTACCAGCACGGAACGCAGTCCCGCACGGCGCAGCCACAGCCGCCGCCCGGTGCCAGGCATGGCCTGCAGCATGCCCAGGCGGCCCGATTCGCGCTCGCCCGAGACCAGGTCGTAGAGCAGCGCAATCAGGAACAGCGGCACCAGGTAGACCAGCACAAAGGCGAAGTCGAAGCGGCCCGCCAGCGCCAGCTCCGGGTTGAAGCTTTCGCCTTCATGCAGCTGTGCCTGCAGCGCCAGCGCGCGCACGCGCAGCACATAGGGCGCGGCATCGCGCAGGCCCAGGGCCAGAAAGGCCGTGGACGATGACGCATCCCAGGTGGCGTGAAAGCCGTAGTAGGCCACCGAGCCTGCATCGCCGGACTGCGCATGCCGGCTTGCCTGGGCCGCCATGTCCTGCTGCTGCAGTTGCGCAAGGCGGTCCAGGGTCAGACGTTGCGCGGCGATCTCGCGCAGGCCAGACAGCACGGCCAGCGTGGACAGCAGCAACAGCAAGGCCAGGGCGCACAGCGCCAGGCGCGAGCGCGTCAGAAGACGCCATTCATGCAGGAGCCAGCTCATCGCGCCACCCTCCCCAGCCGTTGCGTGGCCAGCAGCAAGGCCACCGTCAATACAGCCAGCCATACCAGCAGCACGCAGGCGGCAGGCGCCGCGCGGCGCAGGGCCGCCAGCGGTGGATCGGGCTCGTGGTGGAAATCGGAGACGCCGCGCCAGTGCTCGTGGCCGATGCGGTTGTCGCGGCTCGATCGGTCGCCCGCATAGCTGAGCTTGTCCACCTGCAGGCGGTTGAGGGCCTGCACCATGCGGTAGCGATGCTGCTCGGCCTGCTCCAGAAAGCGCCGGTAGCCTTGCAGGTCGGTCCCGGCCACGGCCATGGACAGGCGGCGCAGCGCGATCACGGGGCTGATCAGGGCAAATGCGTCAGCCCGGCGCAGTTGCTCGGCCTGCAGATCGAAGCTGGCCTCGGCATGGCGCCTGAAGAGTTCGCTGGTCAGCCGCTCGCCTTCCATGCCGACCAGGCCCTTGTAGTTGACGGGCAGATCCTCGACGCGCGAGACACCGTACTGCGCCAGCACCCTGGCGCGGAAAGCGGCGAAATAGGGATCGTCGGGATTGTGGCTGTCGCCCAGCGCCGCCAGTTCGCGCGCGGTGGCGATGTCGGTCTCCAAGCGCGTGGGCAGCGCCAGGGCAGATCCCACCAGCTCAGGCACCAGACGGGGCAGCAGCACCACGGCGACGGCCCAGGCCGCCAGCAGGGCCAGCAAGGCATCGCGTCCGCGCCGCATGAAGGCCGACACAGCGACGATGCCCACCGCCCAGAGCATCAGCCACAGCACATGGCCTGCCGCCAGCGTGGCCACCAGGCTGATGGGCACCGGCGTGGCGACGGCCATCCAGGCCAGGGCCAGCAGGGCCGGCAGCAGCACCAGGGCCGCCACGCCCGCCTGCGCCAGCAGCTTGCCGGCCACGAACTGCCGCGTGCCCACGCCCTGGGCCAGCAGCACGCGCAGGGTGCCGGCCTCGCGCTCGCGTGCAATGCAGGCATGGCCCATGAAGATCAGCAGCAGCGGCGCCAGCACCTGCAGCACAAAGGCCGGCGTGAGCTGGCCGAACCGCAGCAGCAGCGAGGACTGGCGCACATCGCCGAAGTTGGCGCTGTTCTGGCGGTGGCCCTCCAGAAACAGCGTGTGGCCGGTGTAGGCGTCGATGCCCGCATCGAAGGCCGCCAGCGGATTGAGCGGGCGGAACACGAAATGGCCGTAATGCACCATGCGGTGCGGATGGCGGTCGGGCTGGGCTTCGAACTCGCTGTCCACCTGGGACTGGTGGCGCTCGCGCTGGGCCTGGGCCGCGCTGCGCTGGTCCCAGGCGGTGAAGGCGGCAGCGGCGCTGAGCAGCAGCCACAGCGCCATCCCCAGCACGGCCACGCGGTCGCGCAGCAGCAGGCGCCATTCCTCGCGCGCAATGGTCCAGGCCGCGCTCATGCCGCCGCTCCCTGCGTGTCGGCTTCAATGTGCGTTTGCATGTGCGTGTCCGTGTCCGTGCGCGTGTCCGTGCCCACCCCTGCGTAGTGGCGATGCAGTGCGCGCACGTCGAAGCGCTCCTCGCCGCTGGCCGCCACTTCCTCGACCAGGCGCCCGCCTGCGATGAAGCCCATGCGGTCGGCCACATCGGCGGCGCCCAGCAGGTCGTGCGTGACCATGAGAATGGCCACGCCCTGCCCGCGCAACTGCATGAGCAGCCGGCTGAACTCGGCCGTGGCCTGCGGGTCCAGGCCCGAGGTAGGTTCGTCCAGCAGCAGTGCCGGCACCCTGCGCGCCAGCGCCAGCGCAATCGCCACCTTCTGGCGCATGCCCTTGGAAAAGCCGGAGACGCGCCGGTCGTGCGCGGCAGCGTCCAGCCCTGCGGCAGACAGCGCCTGGCCGATGGCACAGGCCGCGGCCGGCTGGCCCGCCAGCTCCAGAAGGTAGGCCACGTTCTCGCGCGCACTCAGGTGCTCGTACAGCGCCACGTTCTCGGGGATGTAGGCAATCAGGGCACGCGCCTGCGCAGGCGCCGTCACCGGGTCCACGCCCTGCACGCGCACCTGTCCGCTGCGCGGCCGCACAAAGCCCAGCAGCAGGCTCAGCGTGGTGGTCTTGCCCGCGCCGTTGGCGCCCAGCAGCGCATAGATCTCGCCCGCATGCACGGCCAGGTCCAGACCCTGGAGGATGGTGCGCTCGCCATAGTCCACCACGGCGCCCAGCGCTTGGAGCACGGGCGTAGGGGCAGAAGTGGGGTTGGAAGATACAGGAAGGGATGGATGCATGGCGGGGCTCAGAACTTTGCTTGAAGGCCTACGGTGACGGTGCGGGCCGTGCCCGGCGTCACCCACAGCCGGCTGTACGAGCTGGTGTAGTAGGTCTTGTCGAAGAGGTTGTCCACGTCCAGCATCAGGCGCAGCTTGGGGCTGATGCGCCAGTAGGCAACCAGCTTGGCCGTGGTGTAGCTGGGCAGCTCGAAGGCGGCCTTGCCGGCATCGGCCTCGGCCTGCGTGCGGGCCTGGCCCAGGCGCTTGCCCATGTGGGTGACGCCGCCGCCGATGCCGTAGCGCTGGCCGTTGGAGAAGGCGTTCTCGTAGACCGCCAGCACGCTGCCATTGACCTTGGGCACGTTGAGCAGGCGCCCGCCCACCTCCAGCGTGTTGTCGCGCGAGATCTCCACATCGTTGAGCACCAGGCTCGCATTCAGGCGCCAGCGCTGCGTGACCTGGCCGGCGAAGTCGAATTCCAGGCCCCGGCTGCGGATCTCGCCGGCCGAGACCGAGTAGCCGGCGTTGCCCGGGTCGGCCGTCAGCACATTGCGCTTGCGGATGTCGAACAGCGCGGCCGTGGCACCCATGCGCTGGTCGGCGCTTTCCCACTTGGCGCCCAGCTCCATGGAACGGCCGGATTCTGGGCTGAAGCCCGCACCAGCCACATCGATGCCCACGTTGGGCCGGAACGAGCGGCCCGCGTTGGCATAGAAGGTCCATTGCGGCAGCGGCAGCCAGCTCAGGCCCAGGCGCGGCGAGGTCGAGGCGGGGTCCTGCTGGGTGGTCGCCCCCGTGCGGCGGTTGTGCAGCGACTGGTCGTAGCGGTCCATGCGCAGGCCGGCCACCACGCGCCATTGGGGCGAGAGCTTGATGGCGTCCTGCAGGTAGAAGGCCGTGTTGCGCTGGCGCTCGAAGGTGTCGGTATTGGCCGTGGGCACGGGGCGCGCGCCGCCGTAGATGGGGTTGTAGATGTTGATGGCGTAGGGATTGGCCGCCGTCGGGTTGGCGCGCAGCATCAGCGTGTCCATCTCGAAGCGAAAGCTCTCCAGGCCCAGCAGCAGTTCGTGCTCGATGGCGCCCGTGCGCACCGTGCCCTGCAGCTCGGCCTGCACGGCGATGTCGTCGGACTGGTAGTCGCGGAAACGCCGCTGGCGCGTGAGGTCGCCATTGGCCAGCAGCGCGTGCGGCTCGGTGGAAAAGCCGTTGATCGAGGTCTCGCGGTAGGACAGGCCCAGGCGGCTGCGCCACTGCGCGTTCCACTCGTGCGAGAGGATGAACTGGTGGGTGCGGTTTTCCACCGTCACATCGCCGTCGCCCGGCTCGCCCAGGAAGCGGCTGCGCGAGATGGCGCCCAGCCGGTCGCCCACGGCCACCACGCCGCGGTCCAGCGGCGTCTTGTGGCGCAGCAGCTCGCCCGAGTACTCCAGCACCGTATCGCGCCCCAGCTTCCAGGTGAAGGCCGGTGCGATCACCTGGCGGCTGGCGCCCACGAAATCGCGGAAGCTGTCGCGGTCCTCCACGGCGATGTTGAGCCGGTAGGCAAAGTTCTCGCCCACCGGTCCCGTGGTGTCCAGCGCGCCACGCCGCAGGCCGTAGCTGCCCGCATAGGCTTCCACGGAATGCGAAGACGTCCACAGCGGGCGCTTGGAGACGACGTTCAGCGTGCCGCCCGGCTCGCTGCTGCCGTAGAGCGCAGCGGCCGTGCCCTTGAGGAACTCGATGCGCTCCACGCCGGCCAGATCACGCGGCGCATTGAAGCCGCGCCCCGAGGAAAAACCGTTGAACAGGGTGGCCATGCCCACGTTCTGGTCGCCGGGCAGGCCGCGGATGACGATGTTGTCCCACAGCCCGCCAAAGTTGTTCTGGCGCGAGACGCCGCCCACGTAGTCCAGCACGTCGTCAAGTTTGGTGGCGCCCAGGTCGTCCATGGCCTGGCGCGTGATCACGCGCACCGACTGCGGCAGCTCGCGCAGCGGCAGGTCGGTCTTGGCGCCGGCCGCCTCGTCGGTGTGATAGGCGCCCGAGGCCGTTCGGCCCACGACTTCCACGGCAGGCAGCAGCGCCTGCTCCTGCGGGGAAGCGGAAGCGGAGGCGGCGGCGGGGCCGGGGCCAGGGCCGGAGGACGGATCCTGGCCTTGGGCCAGCGCAGGCATGGACAGGAAGGCGGCAGCGCTCAGGGCAAGCGGCAGCGGGCGAAGGCGGGGAAGCGGCTTCGCGGGGAAGAAGAAGGCAGTCATGGTGAAAACGGGCACAGGCGCATGCCGCCGGCATCCACAGCCGGCGCGCGCAAACACGGACATGCCGCCAGCACCAACGGGCGCTGGCGGCAGAGAAGGAGAAAAGTGCTTGCGGGTTCAGCGCGGCGGGTCGCGCGATGCGAAGGCCCAGCGGTTCTGCGAGGGGATGGCGCCGCCCACGGTGCGCGGCGGCACCCTCTCGGGCGGCGCGGCCACGGCCAGCGGCAGGCCGAAGTGCGGCAACCAGGCCGCCGCATGCGGTGCATGGCCCATGCACCATGCGCAGACGGCTTCGGCGGCTTCAGCCTTTTCGCCAGCCTGGCCGCGTTGGCCGGCCTGGCCGGCCAGCGCATCCTCTTCGCAGCCGTTGAGGCCCACAAAAGCCTGTGCAGGCCCGGCCGCCGCCTGCCGGATATGCGTTGCGCCGTGCAGGGGCATGCCAATGGCCGTGTTGAAGAACACGGCCAGCAATAGCAGGCGCAAAACAAGCAGACGCATAAGTCGGCGATCTTACTATTGACAGTTGAATATCATTAACAACCCGCCGCCATTTTCTGCACAGGGCCGGGACAGCAGCGCGGAAATATGTCACCGGCATGTGACAGGCCGATTGGCGATTTTCAGCCTTGCGCCTATTTATCTGCCGGCCCCACCCCCCGGAAGAACATGTCGCAGATCTGGTCCGCCACCTTCTCCAGCGAGCCCTTGCGGGGGTTGAACCAGGACTGTATGGAATTGATGCTGCCCAGGATCATGATGCGCGCCAGGTGGATGTCGGCGTCGGCCCGCAGGCGGCCCTCGGCACGCAGGTCTTCCAGCAGGCCGCTCCAGAATTTCTGGTGGCGCTCGCGGCGCTTGATCTGGCGCTCGCGCACCTTGTCGGGCAGTTGGCCCAGCAGCCGGCCATGGGCCAGGGCGAAGTCGCCATGCTTTACCAGCCCCGCCATCTGGCCCAGCACGGCTGCACGAAAGCGCTGCTCGGCCGTGGCGTCGGCGCCCAGCGCGGCAAGGCGCTCCTGCTGCTGGCTGATGATGCGGTTGCCGCCCTGCTCCATGACCTCGTCCACCAGTTCCTCCTTGGAGGCGAAGTGATAGTAGATGCTGGCGGCCTCGATCCCGGACTGCTCGGCAATGTTGCGCATGGTGGTGGCAGAGTAGCCCTGCTCACCGAAGGTGCGGGCGGCCAGCTTGAGAAGGGTCTCGCGGGTCTCGTTGCCGTCGTGGGCGCTGGTCTGCCTTCTTGCCATGTCTGCCAGGTGGTGGATCGTTGTAGTGCGGCGATCCTAACAGGCTGTTGGTAGCGCGCCAATCAAGCGTTCGGTGCCTGCCGCCCGCCGACTGCCGCATGGCCGGACCGCGAAATCCGATTCAAGAATCACCCTTGAAACAACTGCAGGCTGCAATGGCTCCGGCAATCGGGCAGCCGATGCGCTTGTCCTGTATCGACAGAAGGTGCCGCCATTCACCATTCGAACAAGCGGTCTTTGACAATAAAAAAAACCTATCCTGCACATCGATTATTCAAATGAAACCACAGGTATCAATCAATGCATTGAATAACTCGATCAAATCACATGTAATATATTTTATAAATCACTTTTATGATTTGATTGATAAAATGCAAATGTTGATTGTTTTCCATAACCGGGGCGGAACTTTCGCGGACAACCTTGCGCACTCCCCTGAAAAAGCCATGACAGCACGTCGTCTCCAGAGGAGGAAGCGCCAACCACAGTGCTCTGCAAATGTAACAACGGCACAACAGCTTTTGTAAAGTGCCGGTTATCCAGATTGCCCTGGATATAATGCGGATCGCCTTGGAATATGCCCGGGCATGAGAAGAAGCGCCTACCCTCCATAGAGCGCCAACATCATCAGTATTTGTACTTACGGTGAGTTCTTCATCCCCACTGCACATGCACCAGAATTGACCATTCTGCAAAGAGTCCTGGGTCCAGGCTCTTGCTGCGCAGTTTTCACACAAATAGCCGCACTTAGAAATTCTTCCATCAAGATGACTACATACCAAGAGCTGATTGCCCAGAAAAAATTGCTCGACCAGCAAATCGACGATGCCCGCAAGCTGGAGTCCAAAGCGGCCCTGGCATCAGTGCAGGAGCTGGTCCGTGAGTTCGGCTTCACGGCGCAACAGGTCTTCCCCTGGAAGCCCGATGGCAAAAAGAGCGCTCCCGCCAAATACCAGGACCCCGAGTCCGGCAAGACCTGGACCGGCCGCGGCAAGCCGCCGAACTGGATCCTGGGCAAGGACCGCACCCTGTTCGAAATCAAGTGAGTCCCTGCCGCGCATGGGCCCGCCCGCACGGCGGCGCACATGCGCGGATGAGCGTCATGCAGGCACCACCGCCGTGACCTCGATCTCCACCTTGGCCCGGTCTTCCACCAGATCCGCCACCTCCACCGCCGTCATGGCCGGGAAATGCCGCCCGATCAGTTCGCGGTAGTGCTTTCCAATGGCCGGATAGGCAGCCACGTATTCCTGCTTGTCGGTCACATACCAGGTCATGCGCACGATGTGCTCGGGCCTGGCGCCGCCTTCGGCGAGGATGGCGACGATATTGGCCAGCGCCTGCCGCACCTGTTCCGCAAAGTCGTCCGACTCGAATTGCTGCTGGCCGTTCCAGCCAATCTGGCCGCCGACGAACACCAGCCGGGAGCCGACCGTCATCTCGGTCAGGATGCCATTGGCATAGCCTCGGGGCGCCAGCCAGTCCGGGGGTTGCAGAGTCTTCATTGCTTCATCCTGTTCTCGTTGAATCCGTAAAACCGTCCTGCGGCACCAGATAGGCCTGCAGGCGCTCGCGCAGATCGGCCGGCAGTGGCGTGGCCTTCATGCTGCGCAAATCCATGGTGACGATGGTCATGCGTGCAGACAGCCGGCGTTGGCCATCTGGCCCCTCGAAACGCACATCGAACTGGAACGATGCCCCGCCGATGCGGCGCACCTCCAATACCTGGCGCAGCGTGTCGTGCCAGCGGCTGGGCGCCGTGAAATCGCATTGCACCGACACCGTGGGCGTGCCCACCTGGCGCTGTACATGCAGGGTGTGAAAGGGCAGGCCCATTCCCCTGTCGAACCATTCCTCGACCAGGTCGTTGACCATCTCGAAATAGCGCGGGTAAAAGACGATGCCGGCCGGATCGCAATGGCGAAACAGCACCTGCACCTGGCTGACGAAGGCGGAGGCCATGGCGCGCGCTCACGGCATCTTGCGCAGCACGAATCGCTGCAGCTTGCCGGTCTCGGTGCGCGGCAGGGCCGGCACGAAGACAATGGCGCGCGGGTACTTGTAGGGCGCAATGCTGGCCTTGACGAAGGCCTGCAGCGTGGCGGCCATGTCGTCGCCGGCCGCAAAGCCGGGCTTGAGCACCACAAAGGCCTTGACCACCTGGCCGCGCTCGTCGTCTGCCGCGCCGATCACGCCGCATTCGGCCACGGCCTCGTGGCGCAGCAGCGCATCCTCCACCTCGGGGCCGGCAATGTTGTAGCCGGCCGAGATGATCATGTCGTCATTGCGCGCCTGATAGAACAGATAGCCGTCGGCGTCGCGCACAAAGGTGTCGCCGGGCAGGTTCCAGCCGTTTTGCACAAAGCGCTTCTGGCGCTCGTCTGCAAGATACCGGCAGCCGGTCGGCCCCTTGATGGCCAGGCGGCCGGGCGTGCCGTCGGGCACGGGCTCCATGTCGTCGTCCACCACCTGGGCCACGTAGCCGGGCACGACCTTGCCGATGGCGCCTGCGCGCACCTCCTCGGGCGGGCTGGACACGAAGACGTGGATGAGCTCGGTGCCGCCGATGCCGTCGATCATCTCGATGCCCGTGGCCTGCTTCCACAGCTGGCGCGTGGCGTCCGGCAGGGCCTCGCCGGCCGACACGCTTTTCCTGAGCGACGACAGGTCGAAGCGCGCTGCCTGCGCCGCCATCTGCCGGTAGAAGGTGGGCGCGGTGAAGACGATGGTGGCGCGGAAATCCTGCACCAGCTGCAGCAGCCCTTCGGGGGTGAGCTTTTCGGCCAGCACGGTGCTGGCGCCCACGCGCAGCGGAAAGCACAGCAGCCCGCCCAGGCCAAAGGTGAAGGCCAGCGGCGGCGTGCCGCAGAAGATGTCGTCCGGGCCCGGCCGGATCACATGACGCGGAAACAGGTCGCACATGGCCAGCACGTCGCGGTGGAAATGCATGCAGCCCTTGGGCGCGCCCGTGGTGCCGCTGGTGAAGGCGATCAGGCAGACATCGTCTGCCGCCGTATCGCAGCAGGCGAAGGTGTCGGGCTTGGCTGCGGCCAGGGCGTCCAGCGCATCGGCTGCGCCGTCGTTGAAATACAGCACGCGCGAAAGGTCCGGGCAATGGTGTTCATGGCCGGGCTGCAGGCACAGCTGCACCTCGTCCTTGAGGCGCACATCGCACAGCACGGCCTGCACCTGGGCCTTGGCGATGATCTGCTGCAGCTCCTTGGCACGCAGCAGCGGCATGGTGGGCACCGTCACCAGCCCGGCCTTGATGGCGGCCAGCCAGGACGCGGCCATCATGGCGTTGTTGGGGCCGCGCAGCAGCAGCCGGTTGCCGGGCACCAGCTGCAGGTCTTCCACCAGCACATGGGCGATGCGGTTGGTCAGCGCCTGCAGTTCGGCATAGGTCATGGCGGCCTGGTCCGCGCCCTGCCTCCAGCGCAGGGCCACGCGGCCGCCATGGCCGCGCACCACCATGGCATCGACCAGTTCGGCCGCGCAGTTCAGGCGTTCGGGATAGGCCACGTCCGGCCCGTCGAGCAGGAACTCGGGCCATTGGTCGGGTGGCGGCAGATTGTCCCGGGCGAAAGTATCGATGTGGGCGGAGGCTTGCATGCGATGTTCCCTGGCTTTGCGTTGAATGGGCAGCCTGCCGCTCAGGCCTTGAGCAGCTCGCGCGCGATGATGAGTTTCTGCACCTCGGTCGCGCCCTCGTAGATGCGCAGCGCGCGGATCTCGCGGTACAGCGTCTCCACCGGCATGCCCGAGACCACGCCCGCCCCGCCGAACATCTGCAGCGCGCGGTCGATCACGGCCTGGGCCGATTCGGTGGCCGTCATCTTGGCCATGGCCGCCTCGCGCGTGGTGCGCGTCTTCTTCACATCGCGCATCCAGGCGGCGCGGTAGGTCAGCAGGGCCGATGCGTCGATGGCCGTGTCCATGTCGCCCAGCGCGGCCTGGGTCAGCTGCAGGTCGCCCAGGGTCTGGCCGAACATGCGGCGCGACTTGGCGCGTGCCAGGCCTTCGTCCAGCGCGCGGCGCGCAAAGCCCAGTGCGGCGGCGGCCACCGAGGCGCGGAAGATGTCCAGCGTCATCATGGCCAGCTTGAAGCCCTGCCCCGGCTCGCCCAGGCGCTGCGACACGGGTATGCGGCAGTTGTCGAAGCGGATGGTGGCCAGCGGGTGCGGCGCGATCAGTTCGATGCGCTCGCCGATCGAAAAGCCCGGCGTGTCCGCATCGACCACGAAGGCGCTGATGCCGCGCGCGCCCGGCGCCTCGCCCGTGCGGGCGAACACGCAGTAGAAGTCGGCAATGCCGCCGTTGGAGATCCAGGTCTTGGCACCGTTGAGCACGTAGTGGTCGCCTTCGAGCCGTGCCTCGCAGGCCATGGCGGCCACGTCGGAGCCGGCATCGGGCTCGGACAGCGCAAAGGCCGCAATGGCCTCGCCGCGCGCCACGCGCGGCAGGTAGCGCTGGCGCAGCGCATCCGACCCCATGAGCGATATCGCACCGCTGCCCAGGCCCTGCATGGCAAAGGCGAAGTCGGCCAGGCCTTCATGGCGGGCCAGGGTCTCGCGCAGGATGCAGACCGCGCGCGAGTCCACCTCGGGCAAGGCCCCGCCCCATGCGCCGCCGGGGCCGGACGGCACGGCATAGCGCAGCCAGCCGGCCTCGCCCAGGGCCTTCACCAGTTGGCGGCAGGCCGCATCGGCATCGTGGTGGTCCACGTCGCCCAGGGATTGGGCGCACCAAGCATCGGCCTCATGCGCCAGCGTGCGGTGGGCGTCGTCGAAGAAGGGCCAGTCCAGCCAGGAGGAATCACGCATTTTCAGTTTCCTTCAAAGACAGGCTTTTGCTTGGCCACGAAGGCCTCGTAGGCGCGGTGGAAGTCGCGCGTCTGCATGCAGATGGCCTGGGCCTCGGCTTCGGCCTCGATGGCCTCGTCCACGCCCATGCTCCATTCCTGGTGCAGCAGCTTCTTGGTCACGCCATGGGCAAAGGTGGGGCCGGCGGCCAGCTGGGCGGCCAGCGCATGGGCGGCTTCGCCGATCTGTTCGGCGCCATGCAGGGCATTGAAGAAGCCCCAGGCAGCGCCCTCCTCGGCCGTCATGGCGCGGCCCGTGTACAGCAGCTCGGAGGCGCGGCCCTGGCCGATCATGCGCGGCAGCAGCGTGCAGGCGCCCATGTCGGCACCGGCCAGGCCCACGCGGGTGAAGAGAAACGCCGTGCGCGCGGCGGGCGTGCCCAGGCGCATGTCGGCCGCCAGTGCCACCATGGCGCCCGCGCCCGCGCAGATGCCGTCCACCGCCGCCACAATGGGCTGCGGGCAGGCGCGCATGGCCTTGATCAGATCGCCCGTCATGCGCGTGAAGTCCAGCAGCTCGGGCATGCTCATCTTGGTGAGCGGGCCGATGATCTCGTGCACATCGCCGCCCGAGCAGAAATTGCCGCCCGCGCCCGTGACCACCACGGCCTTGATGTCGGTGGCATAGACCAGGGCGCGGAACAGGTCGCGCAGCTCGGCGTAGGAGCCGAAGGTCAGCGGGTTCTTGCGCTCGGGCCGGTTCAGGGTGATGGTGCCGATCTTGCCGTCGGCCGATACCTGCCACACAAAGGTCCTGGCCTCGTAGCCGGCCAGGGGTCGCTTGTGGTGCTTCATGCTGTGTTCTTCGGGCTGGGTGCTCATGGTGTCTCCATCAAGAATTCAGAAAACGGGAGTGGACCGGGTTCAGCCGGTCATCACCTCGCCGCCGTCGACGGCAATGGACTGGCCGTTGACCGAGGCGGACGCCGGCAGGGCCAGCCAGGCCACGGTCTCGGCCACTTCCTCGGGCTGGACCAGGCGGCCCTGCGGGTTGCGTTCGGCCAGCCTGGCGCGGGCCTCATCCGCCGTCATGCCGGTCTTGTCCACGATGTTGGCCACGGCGCCGCGCACGATGTCGGTCTCGGTGTAGCCGGGGCAGACGGCATTCACCGTCACGCCCTTGCCCGCCGTCTCCAGCGCCAGCGAGCGCGTGAGGCCGATCACGCCATGCTTGGCCGCGCAATAGGCGCTGACATAGGCATAGCCGATCAGCCCTGCCGTGCTGGCCACATTGATGATGCGGCCCCAGCGCGCAGCCAGCATGCCCGGCAGCGCGGCCTGCATGCAGTGGAAGGTTCCTGTGAGATTGACGGCCAGCATGGCCTGCCACAGTGCGGCATCGGTGCGCTCGAACTTCTGGCTGCTGGCCTGGCCCGCGTTGTTGACCAGCACCTGCACGGGGCCGAAGGCCGCCTCGGCCTGCGCGAAGGCCTGGCGCACCGAAGCCTCGTCGGCAATATCCGCCTGCACGGACTGCACCATCTGTGCTGCCTGTGCCGTGCCGCCCAGCTCGCGCACGGCAGCCTCCAGCGCCGCACCATCGCGTCCCAGCAGCGTGACCCGCGCGCCGCGCGCCAGCAGCGCCCGCGCGCAGGCCAGGCCTATGCCGCGCGCCCCGCCCGTCACCAGGGCATGGCGCCCTTCCAGGGCTTGTGAACTTGGAGTCATTTGAGGTCCAACTGCGCCATGGCGGCGGCGCGTTCGAAGTTGGTTTCCAACTGGCGCTTGCCGGGCTGGTACTGGTTCGGCCAATCCACATCGTGGGCGCCCAGGCGCGCAGCCTCGCGCAGCGTCCAGGCCGCATCGGCCAGGTGCGGACGCGCCAGCGCGCACAGGTCGGCGCGGCCCGAGGCGATGATGGCGTTGGCATGGTCGGCCTCGAAGATGGCGCCCACGGCAATGGTCGGTATGCCGGCCTCGTTGCGAACACGGTCGGCAAACGGCGTCTGGTACATGCGGCCGTACACCGGCTTCTGGTCGGGGCTGACCTGACCCGAGGAGCAATCGATCATGTCGGCGCCCGCCGCCTTGAAGCGGCGTGCGATCTCCACCGCATCGTCGGGCGTGATGCCTCCTTCCACCCAGTCATGGGCCGAGATGCGCACCGACATGGGCCGGTCCTGCGGCCAGGCTGCGCGCACCGCCTCGAACACCTCCAGCGGAAAGCGCAGGCGGTTGTCCAGGCTGCCGCCATATTCGTCATCGCGCTGGTTGGTCAGCGGCGAGATGAAGCTGGACAACAGATAGCCGTGGGCGCAGTGCAGCTCCAGCCAGTCAAAGCCCGCTGCCGCGGCGCGCCGCGTGGCGGCCACGAAGTCCTCGCGCACGCGGTCCATGTCGGCGCGGGTCATGGCGGCGGGCACCTGCGAGAGGCCCTCGATATAGGGCAGGGCCGATGCCGACAGCAGCGGCCAGTTGCCCTGCTCCAGCGGATGGTCGATCTTTTGCCAGCCCAGCTGGGTGGATCCCTTGCGCCCCGCATGCCCCAGCTGCACGCCAATGTGCGCCCCGCCCTGCGCGTGCACGAAATCGACAATGCGCCCAAAGGCCTGCGCCTGCTCGTCGTTCCACAGCCCGGGGCAGCCGGGCGTGATGCGCGCGTCGGGCGAGGTGCAGGTCATCTCCACCATCACCAGGCCCGCGCCGCCCATGGCGCGCGCGCCCAGGTGCACCAGGTGGAAGTCGCTAGGCACGCCGTCGGTGCAGGAATACATGGCCATGGGCGAGACCACGATGCGGTTCTTCAGCCGCAGGCCGCGCGCCTGGTAGGGCGTGAGCATGGGCATGGGCGGGCGGCGGCCTTCGGGCACGGTCTCGCCCGCATGCTCGGCAATCCAGCGCTCGAAGCCCTGCAGCCAGGCGGCATCGCGCAGGCGCAGGTTCTCGTGCGAGATGCGCTGCGAGCGCGTCAGCAGCGAATAGGCGAACTGCTCCGGCTCCAGGCCCGCATAGCGCTCCACGTTCTCGAACCATTCCGTGGAATTGCGCGCCGCGTTCTGGATCTTGAGCACCTCCACGCTGCGCACATCCTCGTAGTGGCGCAGGCCGGCCTCGATGCCCGCCGCAGACCGCAGGCTGCGTGCCAGCTCGATCGCATCCTCCAGCGCCAGCTTGGTGCCCGAGCCAATCGAGAAATGCGCCGTGTGCGCCGCATCGCCCATCAGCACCACGGGCACGCTGCGCGGGCCGCGCGGCGTGTCCAGCGCATTCCAGTGCACCCAGGTATTGCAGATCACGCGCGGAAAGCGGATCCAGATGGCCGAGCCGCGCAGGTGCGTGGCATTGCTGACCAGGGCATGGCCGTCCAGCCAGGGGGCGAACAGCTTCTCGCAATAGGCAATGCCCTCTTCCTGGCTCATCTGCTCTATGCCGGCGGCCTGCCAGGTCTCCTCGGGCGTCTCCACGATGAAGGTGGACATGCCGTCTTCGTAGCGGTAGGCATGGGCCTGGAACCAGCCGTGCTCGGTCTGCACGAAGGCGAAGGTGAAGGCATCGAACACCTTGGTCGTGCCCAGCCACACGAAGCGGCAGCGGCGCTGGTCGATATCGGGCCGAAAGGTATCGGCATAGCGCGTGCGCACCTGGCTGTTGATGCCGTCCGAGGCGATGACCAGGTCGGCGTCGTACTCGCGCGCAATCGCCTGGTCGTCCTGCACGAAGTTCTCGAACACCAGCTTCACGCCCACGTCCTCGCAGCGCGCCTGCAGGATGTTGAGCAGCTTCTTGCGGCCTATGCCGATGAAGCCATGGCCGCTGCTGCGCAGGCTGCGGCCCTTGAAGTGGATGTCGATATCGTCCCAGTGGTTGAAGGCGTCACCAATCGTGCGGGCCGACACCGGATCGGCCTCGCGCAGGTTGTCCATGGTGGCGTCCGAGAACACCACGCCCCAGCCAAAGGTGTCGTAGGGCCGGTTGCGCTCCACCACCGTGACCTCGTTGGCGGGGTCCTGCAGCTTCATCAGCAGGCCGAAGTACAGGCCGGCGGGACCCCCACCGATACAGACGATCTTCATACCGCAAACCCTTTTCTCGCAGGGCGACGGCACAGGACGCCCCAGGTTCAGAATCCAGGCCCAAGAACTTTAAGCCTGAATAGTTTAGGTTTGAAATATATAGACGAAACGCCGGCACGAACCTAGGGAGAACACGCATGAGCCCCTCGACAGCCGCTACGATGCCGGATCGCCAGGAGGATCTCCCTTGGAAAAATACCGGTTCAATGTCTTCGGCCGCATCATCGCCATCGAACGCGCGCAGGCCCAGTGGCGCTGCTTCAACGTCGGCGCCGACGGCAAGCGCGCGCCCGCCCTGCTGGCCATTCCCTGCGATGTCACCCACGCCGAACTGGCGCAGTACCTCTACGACATCTACCACGAGAGCGCGGCCGCATCGGACCAGGACATCTTCGAGATCACCCCCGGCACCACCATCCCCTCACCCAGGAGTTCCTCTTGACCCAGCAAACCGAAGTCCGCGAACTGAAGCCGGGCCTCACCCCCTTTCCCGCCGCCGCCGACATCTTCGTGGCCGACCAGCCCTGGCTGGCCGAGCACCTGCTGCCGCTGATCTCCATCGACCTGGGCCTGGTGCGGCCCGAACTGGCCGGCACCGTGGTCCACATGCTGTGCCCCGTCGAGCCCTTCGAGGGCTGCATCGGCGATGAGACCGAAGCCCACCACAACGCCTTCACCGCCCCCAACTGGTTTGCGCTGGAGCTGACGCCCGACAACCGCTATCGCTTCCTGGGCAACGAAGGCTTCTTCCAGCGCGCGCCGCAGCATGGCGGCCAGTTCACCAAGGATGCCTTCGCCTGCGAGCACACCGACGAAATGCTGGCCAGCCACGCCAAGGCCAGTGCCTACTACGCCGAGCACGGCCGCCTGGCCAGCTACTCGCGCTACGGCAAGGGCGAGCCCATGGAGCAGGACTACCTGGACAGCCTGGGCGGCGGCATCTGGTACGGCAACTGGACCAGCCACCCGCCCATTCCCCCGGCCTTCCAGCTGGACGAAGCGGAAAACGCCGGCATGGGCGATGAACTGGAAGACGACGGCATCCGCATCACCCGCGACGGCAAGCCCTTCTTCCACGTGGCCAACGTGGCCGGCTACAACTGGTGCGCCACGGGCGCGGACAGCATCCTGCTGTTCTACGAGCCGGAAAGCCGCACGGTGCTGTTCACGTTCGACTGGACCTGAGCCGGCCGAGCAGCGCCGCTCAGACGCGGCCCTGCTCGGGCGTGACGATCAGATGCGCCAGCAGCGGCCGGATGCGATCGTCCTGGTAGTAGCCGCCGTATTCCGTGTAGCGCAGAAAGGCGGCGTTGCAATGGTGGCAATGCCAAAGTGTGCAGCGGTTGTACGGGTGCCAGCCCAGGGCGATGGGGGCATCCGGCGACCACTGGTTCGTGCCGTGTGGGTGGTATTCATCGAGCATTTCCCGTGTCTCCGGCGTGCCCAGCGCACCAACCTGCTGCAGGTGCGAAGTCTTGTCCGCTCCCGACAAGGACTCCCAGCCCGGCCTCCACAGCACCGCGCAGTCCGCGCATCGCTGCTGCTCGGCCGCCGCCGCAGCGAAGGCTCTCAATTCGGGTTCGGCAAGGGGGGTTGAAGTTGTCATGGAACGGTGCCTTGGTTTCCATGGATTGTCCGGCAGGTTTGGGGGCGGGCTACCAGTGGAAAACATCTTGTTGTTCCACGAACCTGGCAACGCTACGGTACTCTTCACCACCGACTGGACATCACGGTCAGCCATGGCCTTGCCCCGGCCAGTCGGCTGGCAGGCATGCCCGTGTCAATCCAGCGGCTCGGGGCAGCCAGCGGCGTTGCTCTCCTCCAGACAATCGAACGCCCTTTCGGCACAGGTCACCACTCTCGTCCATTCGGCAACTTGTATGTAGAAGCCGTCCGGCATGTCCGTGCCGTACGCCTCAAAGACGGCATTGATGGCATCCACCAATTGCCCCATCAGTGCTGCCTCCTGCTCATCGAGAAGAATTTCACCGATTGCCATACGAGCATCACTGCCAAGATCCGTATCGTCAAAAATGAAATGTATGGCCCAATCAAGATGGTCGTATTGAACGTCTGCAGGAAAGTCCTGATTCACCCAGGCTTTCATTTGATACTTCAAATCCTTGAGTTTCCTCAAATATCCGAGCAATTCCATTCTCATTTCAGGATATTTCAAGCGAGGCATTTCAATATCTTCCTATCCTGTTACCCGCCGATTGTGAGTAGCCCTGGAGCGTGTTATGCACTTTATAAAATCAATAAGATTTTATCTCCTTTATTAACTAGATTAATAATTAAATTAATGACAGCATTAAGATGAAAGGAACTTATAATACCCCGTTGGTAGCACCTTCACGATCTCCCCTGTAGATTCCAAATAAATCAAGGCAGATTTAATCGCATCGCCTGTATCTTGGTTTTTGAAATTAAATTTAATCGATTCGAAATAGAAGAATAATCTATTTTCGCTAAAAAATCTCCATTCGACAGGAAATAATCATTTATATCAATAACCGTACCTTCATGAGAGAATTCATAACCACACCCATGCTTTTTAAATTCCCATTTATTCATTTCTTCATCAAAAACAAATCCGCTGCGAGGAAGAAATTCTATGTTTGATAGCTTCACAAGATCACTATGGGCTCTGATGAAAGAAAGATGTAGAATCTCCTGTTTTTCTACATATTTTTTTATGCCAAAAGCAATATTTTTGATAAGGGAATAATCTACCATAATCAATACCTTGTTCTATTTAAACGAGCAGCGGCGGCGTCTTGAGCCTGTCCCGGCAGCCGCATCGCCTAGTGGATGCCTTGCGGGTTGTACTCCTGCAGCACATTGCCCCAGGGGTCCAGCTTTGCTGCCCAGGCCACTTGGCCGGTCTGGTCCGTCAGGGCCATTGGCGTGCCCAGTGGGTCGCAGTGGTAGTGGGATGGCGATGCGCTGTTGCCGCTCCTGTTCCTGCAGTTTTGCCTGCATGCCGCTCAGTAGGCGTGTGGCCCCCTGGGCCTGTTCGCCTAGGATCGCCTGGGCGCTGGGCTGCAGGCTGTGCGCATGGCGCTGAGCATAAAATCGCCCATCTGGCACCTGTCTCTTATACACATCTCCGAGCCCACGAGACGCTGACGTTGATCGCGTATGCCGTCTTCTGCTTGAAAAAGGGGGGGGGGGGGGGGGGGGGGGGGGGGGGGGGGGGGGGGGGGGGGGGGGGGG
>NZ_JAELTK010000074.1:0-32437 GCF_016428765.1 Delftia sp. ASV31 | reverse complement strand
CAGGTCCAGGCCTGGGTGGCCGGCCCCACGGCCGAGGACCCGGCCTATGCCGAGGAATGCCAGAACCTCGTGGACAGCCTGGGCCTGCAGGCCAACGTCCGCTTTCTGGGCATGCAGAAGGTGGAGGAGCTGCTGCCCAAGGTGGGCGTGGTCGTGCTGTCTTCCATCAGCGAGGCGCTGCCCCTGGTGATCCTTGAAGCCCAGGCCGCAGGCGTGCCCGTGGTCAGCACCGACGTGGGCTCCTGCCGCCAGCTCATCGACGGGCTGGAGCCGCAAGACCGGGCCCTGGGCTCGTGCGGGCGCGTGGTCGGCATTGCCAACCCCGAGGCGCTGGCCGACGCCTGCCTGGAGCTGCTGAGCTCGCCCGCGCAATGGCAGGCCGCCAGCGCGGCCGGGATTGCGCGCGTGGAGCGCTACTACTCCGACCGGCTGCTGTTCGAGCGCTACAGGCAGGTCTACGACAGGGCGCTGCAACAGTCCGAGGAAAAACACTGATGGCCGGCATTGGATTCGAACTGCGCCACCTGCTGCGCAAGAACACGCTGACCAGCGTGCTCCAGGCCTACGCCTATGCAGGCGTCATCGGCTCGGGGCCGTGGGTGTTCTCCATCATCGGCATCCTGCTGGTGGGGGTGTTCAGCGTCAGCGTGGTGGCGCCGCCGCTGCTGGTCACGCAGTTCCAGACCTCGGTGACCTACCTGGTGGCCAGCAGCCTGATCCTGACCGGGGCGGCGCAGCTGGCCTTCACGCGCTTTGTGTCGGACCAGCTGTTCCTCAAGAAGGACGAGAGCATCCTGCCCAACCTGCATGGCCTGCTGCTGGTGGTCGTGGCCACGGCCAGCGCGCTGGGCACGCTGGCGCTGTTCGTGGTGCTGCCGGGCCAGGGCCTGCTGTACCGCGTGCTGATGCTGGCCGGCTTCACGCTGATGTGCGTGGTCTGGGTCATGACCGTGCTGCTGTCGGGCCTCAAGCACTACCGGGCGATTGCGGGACTGTTCGGCGCCACCTACCTGCTCATCGTGCTGCTGGCGCTGCCGCTGCGCTACTGGGGGCTGGAAGGGCTGCTGGCCAGCTTCGTGATCGGCCACGTGCTGCTGCTGGCCGGCATGTGGATGATCGTGCTGCGCAGCTTTCCGCTGCAGCAGCGCTGGATCGCCTTTGACTTCACGCAGCGCTCGCTGATCTTTCCGGCGCTGATCGGCATCGGCGTGCTCTACAACCTGGGCATCTGGATCGACAAGTTCATGTTCTGGTACTACCCGCCGACCTCGCAGCAGATCATCGGCGGACTCAGGGCCTCGCTGATCTACGACCTGCCGGTGTTCCTGTCGTACCTGTCCATCATTCCGGGCATGGCGGTCTTCCTGGTGCGCATCGAGACCGACTTCGTCGAGTACTACGACAAGTTCTTCGACGCCGTGCGCGGCGGCGGATCGCTGGAATACATCGAGTCCATGCGCAACGAGATGGTCTACGCCATCCAGGCAGGCCTGGGCGAGATCGCCAAGGTGCAGACGCTGGCCGTCCTCGTCACCCTGGTGGCCGGGCCGGCCATCCTGCAGTTGCTGGGCATCTCCCAGCTGTACCTGCCGCTGCTGCACGTGCAGGTGGTGGGCGCCGGCTTGCAGGTGGGTGTGATGGCCGTGCTCAACGTGTTCTTCTACCTGGACGAGCGGCGCATCGTGTTCATGCTCTGCCTGCTGCTGGTGGCGCTGAACATCGCCTTCACGGGCATCTCGCTGGCGCTGGGCGCCGCGTTCTATGGCTACGGCTTTTGCCTGGCCATGCTGGTGACGCTGTGCGTGGGGCTGTACCTGCTCTCGCGCGAGCTCAACCGGCTCGAATACAAGACCTTCATGCTGCAGTGACCGGCAGGCATCTCTCGCCATTTGCCGATTTGCACGGTCTTGATCCAGCGTGTTGGCGGGGGGCGCCGGTCTGCGCGACAATACGGGATTCGGCGCCGGCACCCAACCGAGACAAAGGTTCCGCCGAGGAACCATTCATTACAACGATTGCGCACCTTGCGTGCAGCGGCCGCCGCCTTTCGCTTTTTCCACTCCAAAGCTTTAAGCCATGAAAAAACGCACCCTCTTGGCCATGGTGGCCCTGTCTGCACTGCTGGCAGCCTGTGGCAAGAACGAGTCCGCATCGACCGCCGCCGCGCCGGTTGCCGCCCCCGTGCCGGCAGCCATGACCAAGTTGGTGATCGGCCTGGACGACAACTTCCCGCCCATGGGCTTTCGTGACGACAAGAACGAGATCGTCGGCTTCGACATCGACATGGCGCGTGAAGCCGCCAAGCGCATGAACGTGGAAGTGGACTTCAAGCCCATCGACTGGAGCGCCAAGGAGGCCGAACTGGTCGGCAAGCGCGTCGACGCGCTGTGGAACGGCCTGACCATCACCGAAGAGCGCAAGAAGAACATCGCCTTCACCGCGCCCTACATGGAGAACCACCAGATCATCATCGTGCGCGCCAACTCCGACATCAAGGACAAGGCCGGCCTGGCGGGCAAGGTCGTGGGCGCGCAGGATGGCAGCTCGGCCGTGGACGCCATCAAGAAGGACGCCGCCGTGGCCGCCAGCTTCAAGGACCTGAAGACCTTCGGCGACAACATCACCGCGCTGATGGACCTGTCGGCCGGCCGTCTGGACGCCGTCGTGGTCGACGAGGTCGTGGGGCGCTTCCACGTGGCCAAGAAGGCTGGCGAGTACCTGGTGCTCGAGGACAACTTCGGCACCGAGGACTACGGCGTGGGCCTGCGCAAGGAAGACACCGAAGTTCTGGGCAAGCTCGAAGCCGCACTGGCCGAGATGAAGAAGGACGGCAAGGCCGCCGAAATCGCCTCCAAGTGGTTCGGCAAGGACATCATCAAGTAAATCCGGCACACCATGCGACCGGCAAGGCCAGCCTGGCATTGCCGGTCTTTTGCGTTCTGGGACGCACGCGCCCGTGGCTGCCCGGATCCTGCCGATGCCGGCGGGGCCGCGCACCGCACTGAGGCCATTCGATGGAATATGTAATCTCGCTCATGGGGCCGCTGTCCGCCGGCGCCCTGGTCACCCTCAAGCTCTTCGTCATCACCCTGGCGCTGTCCATCCCCCTGGGACTGTCGCTGGCGCTGATGCGCATCTCCCGCTTTCCCGCCCTGAGCCGGCTGGTCGGCGGCTACATCTGGCTGATGCGCGGCACGCCGCTGATGCTGCAGATGCTGTTCATCTACTTCGCGCTGCCCTTCGTGCCCGTGATCGGCGTGCGCCTGCCCGATTTCCCTGCCGCCGTCGTCGCCTTCGCGCTGAACTACGCCGCCTACTTCGCCGAAATCTTCCGCGCGGGCATCCAGTCCGTGGACCGCGGCCAGTACGAGGGCGCCAAGGTGCTGGGCATGAGCTACGGCCAGACCATGCGCCGCATCATCCTGCCGCAGATGTGGGCGCGCATCATCCCGCCCGTGAGCAACGAGACCATCACCCTGGTCAAGGACACCTCGCTCATCTACGTGCTGGCCCTGAATGACCTGCTGCGCGCCGCGCGCGGCATCGTGCAGCGCGACTTCACCATCACGCCCTTCGTGGTGGCCGCAGGCTTCTATCTGGTCATGACTCTCGTGTTGACCTGGATCTTCCAATACCTAGAAAAACGCCATGCAAAGTATGACGCGTGACACGCGGCACCCCCTGAGTCGCTTCGCGCCTTCCCCCTCTCTCGCTACGCGGGAGGGGGACAACACCCTCGCGGCGGGGCGGCCCTTGCTCGGTGTTTCTGTATGGGTTCACGCCCGTTTTCAAGGACAGCGTGTAGTGCGCCGCGCTCTGGATGATTGAAATGAAACCCGAAACAATGATCAGTGCGCAGAACATCTGCAAGGGCTTTGGCGGCGTGCCGGTGCTGCGCGGCGTTTCGCTGGAGCTGGCGCGCGGCGAGGTGGTGGCCGTCATCGGTCCTTCGGGATCGGGCAAGAGCACGTTCCTGCGCTGCCTCAACCACCTGGAAACCATTGACAGCGGACGTGTCGCCGTCGAGGGCGAGGTGCTGGTGGACAGCGGCGCGGACGGCCGTGCCCACTACGTGCCCGAGGCGCAGATCCGCCAGATCGGCCGCAAGATGGGCATGGTGTTCCAGTCCTTCAACCTGTTCCCGCACCTCACGGTGCTGGAGAACATCATCGAGGCGCCGATCGTCGTCAAGGGCCTCAAGCGCGAGCAGATCGTGCCCAAGGCCGAGGCGCTGCTCCACAAGGTGGGCCTGCTGGAAAAGCGCGATGCCTATCCCAACCGACTGTCGGGCGGGCAAAAGCAGCGCGTGGCCATCGCCCGGGCACTGGCCATGGAGCCGGACATCCTGCTGTTCGACGAGCCTACCTCCGCGCTGGACCCGGAGCTGACCGGCGAAGTGCTGCGCACCATGCGCGAGCTGGCCCAGGAGCACATGACCATGCTGGTCGTGACCCACGAGATGGGCTTTGCCCGCGAGGTGGCCAATCGCGTGATCTTCATGGACAAGGGCGAGATCGTCGAGCAAGGCCCGGCGGAAGCCTTTTTTGCAGCGCCGCAGCACGCCCGGACCCAGGCATTTCTGCAGAACATGTTGTAAAAAAACATCTATCCAATTCGGGCTTTCCCCAGGTCTCGAGAGCGTGCGCCGCTTGTGTAGCAAGCGAAGCATGCTCTTTTTTTTATGGCATTTCTGCCATGACATTCCGAGAAACATACACGGATGTATGTTTATCTCGTGGGGTGGTGAGCAGGCAGCAGCGCCTGTCTGCACAATAGCGGCCTTGCCAGCGAACATTTATCGACCGCACCACAGCATGATCCCAACCGCCTCTTTCGTGGAGTTGCGCAACGTCACCTTCGGCTATGGCGAACGTGTGATCCTGCGCGACCTGTCGCTGCAGGTGCCGCGCGGCAAGGTCACGGCCCTGATGGGGGCATCGGGCGGCGGCAAGACCACCGTGCTTCGCCTGATCGGCGGCCAGCAGCATGCCCAGCAGGGGCAGGTGCTGTTCGATGGCAAGGACGTCACCACCATGGACGCCGTAGGCCTGTACGCCGCGCGCCGGCGCATGGGCATGCTGTTCCAGTTCGGCGCGCTGTTCACCGACATGAGCGTGTTCGACAACGTGGCCTTCCCGCTGCGCGAGCACACCGATCTTCCCGACGAACTGGTCCGCGACATCGTGCTCATGAAGCTGCATGCCGTGGGCCTGCGCGGTGCGCGCGACCTCATGCCCAGCGAGATCTCGGGCGGCATGGCCCGCCGCGTGGCGCTGGCGCGGGCCATTGCGCTGGACCCCGAACTGATCATGTACGACGAGCCCTTCGCCGGGCTGGACCCCATCTCCCTGGGCACGGCCGCCCAGCTGATCCGCGAGCTCAACGACGCCATGGGACTGACCTCCATCCTGGTGTCCCATGACGTGGAGGAAACCTTCCACGTGGCCGACCATGTGGTCATCCTGGGCAACGGCGGCGTCGCCGCCCAGGGCTCGCCAGATGAGGTGCGGGCCAATCCCGACCCGCTGGTGCAGCAGTTCATCCACGCACGGGCCACCGGTCCCGTGCCTTTCCACTACCCCGGCGTGAGCGCCGAGGAAGATTTCGGCAACCCCGCAAGCTCCGGCAAGAGCGGCAGGAGGCACGCATGAACCGGCTGCATCCTGCACGCATTGGCGCGGCGGTACGCCAACAGCTGACGCAGCTGGGCATGGGCACGCGCCTGTTCGGCCGCCTGCTCGCCCTCATGGGGCCTGCGCTGGGCCGCCCGCGGCTGATCGGCGACCAGATCCATTTCCTGGGCAACTATTCGCTGGCCATCATTGGCGTGTCCGGCCTGTTCGTGGGTTTCGTGCTGGGCCTGCAGGGTTACTACACGCTGCAGCGCTATGGCTCGGCCGAGGCGCTGGGCCTGCTGGTGGCCCTGTCGCTGGTGCGCGAACTCGGCCCCGTCGTCACGGCGCTGCTGTTTGCCGGCCGTGCCGGCACGGCGCTGACGGCCGAGATCGGCCTGATGAAGGCCGGCGAGCAGTTGTCGGCCATGGAGATGATGGCCGTGGACCCGGTGCGCCGCATCCTGGCGCCGCGCTTCGTGGCGGGCCTGATCGCCATGCCGCTGCTGGCGGCCGTTTTCAGTGCCGTCGGCGTGATCGGCGGCTGGCTGGTGGGCGTGGTCATGATCGGCGTCGATGGCGGCGCCTTCTGGGGCCAGATGCAAAACGGCGTGGACTGGTGGTATGACCTGGGCAACGGCGTTCTCAAGAGCCTGGTGTTCGGCGTGGCGGTGACGTTCATCGCGCTGCTGCAGGGCTATGCAGCCAAGCCCACGCCCGAAGGCGTGTCCCGCGCGACCACGCGCACGGTGGTGATGGCCTCGCTGGCCGTGCTGGGGCTGGACTTCCTGCTCACGGCCACGATGTTCAGCCTTTGACCCGGCACCGGCGCCACCTCTCGCAAATCAAGGAAAAACAAACCATGCAGCAATCCAAGAGTGATGTCTGGGTCGGACTGTTCGTGCTGATCGGCGCTGCGGCGCTGGTGTTCCTGGCGCTGCAGTCGGCCAACCTGCTGAGCCTGAACTTCCAGAAGACCTATACCCTGACCGCGCGCTTCGACAACATCGGCGGACTCAAGCCCAAGGCGGCCGTGCGCAGCGCGGGCGTCGTCGTGGGCCGGGTGGAATCCATCACCTTCGACGACAAGGTCTTTCAGGCCAGCGTGACCATGGCCCTGGAAAACCGCTACGCCTTTCCCAAGGACAGCTCTCTGAAGATCCTGACCAGCGGCCTGCTGGGCGACCAGTACATCGGCATCGAAGCCGGTGCAGATGACCACAATCTCAAGGATGGCGACCGCGTCGTCGCAACCCAGTCGGCCGTTGTGCTGGAAAATCTGATCGGACAGTTCCTCTACGGCAAGGCCGAGCAGGGTGGCAGCTCCGGTGCAGGAGGCAAAGAATGACAACTAACCACCATGAACAGGCGACTGCGGGTCGCCCTGCCGCCCAGGCAGCCTCCTGGCAGCGCGCAGCCATGCTCGGCACGCTGGCCGCCGCTTCGCTGCTCGCCGGCTGCGCCACCGCTCCGGGCGAGGCGCGCAACCCCCAGGATCCGTTCGAGCCGTTCAACCGCAGCATGTACTCGTTCAATGACGGGCTGGACCGCGCCGTCCTGAAGCCGGTGGCCACGGCCTACCGCGATGTCACGCCGCGCCTGGCGCGCGATGGGGTGAGCAACTTCTTCTCCAACCTGAGCGATGCCTGGTCGTTCGTGAACAACGCGCTGCAGGGCCAGGTCGAGGGTGCCTACAACTCCATGGTGCGCTTCTCGGTGAACACGGTCTTCGGCCTGGGCGGACTGCTCGACATCGCCAGCGAGGCCGGCATCGAGCGCCAAAAGCAGGACTTCGGCCAGACGCTGGGCCGCTGGGGCGTGCCCACGGGGCCGTATCTGGTGCTTCCGCTGCTCGGCCCGTCCACGGTGCGTGACACGGCGGCTCTGCCTGTGGATGCCTTGGGCAACCCCCTGACGGCGATCAACGACATCCCGGTGCGCAACAGCCTGTATGTGCTGCGACTGGTGGATACGCGTGCACGCCTGCTCAATGCCTCGGACACGCTGGACTCCGTCGCCCTTGACCGCTACAGCCTGACGCGTGATGTCTACCTTAACCTGCGGCGTGGCAAGTCTGGCGATGACGGCCGCATCGAGGACTACGACGACGATGCCGGCAAACTGCCGCCCGAAGACGGCGCAAAGTAAGCAGTTCGTAACATCCCGAGATGAAAAACGGTCCGCGCCTGACACGGCGCGGCCGGAAAAATGTGCAATATCAACCCGGTCCGGGGCATTGAGGCCCTGCTGGGAAAGGAAGAGTGATGATCAATCGACGTGCCTGGAGCGCTGCCGCGGCAGCCGTGCTGGCCATGGGAACCTGGGGCGCTGCGCTGCCCGTCCACGCGGCCGACGAAACCCCTGATGCGCTGATCAAGCGTGTCTCCACCGACGTGCTGGAAACCATCAAGAAGGACCCCTCGCTGCGTGAGGGCGATGTCTCCAAGGTCAATGCGCTGGTCAATGACAAGGTCATGCCCTATGTGAATTTCCGCCGCATGACCTCGGCTTCGGTGGGCCCGGCCTGGCGCCAGGCCACGCCTGCACAGCGCGAGAAGCTGGAGACCGAGTTCAAGGCCCTGCTGATCCGCACCTACTCCGGCGCGCTGACCCAGGTCAGCAACCAGACCATCAATGTCAAGCCGGTGCGCGCTGCGCCCGGCGACATCGATGTGCTGGTACGCACCGAAGTGCTGGGGCGCGGCGAGCCCGTGCAGCTGGACTACCGGCTCGAGAAGTCCGGCGACGGCTGGAAGATCTACAACCTGAACGTGCTGGGCGTGTGGCTGGTGGAAACCTACCGCAACCAGTTCAGCCAGGAAATCAATGCCCGTGGCATCGACGGCCTGATCGAGACCCTTGCCACGCGCGGCAAGATGCCTGCCACGCCGGCCCCCAAGGGCTGACGGCCATTGACGCGCGCGCCATGCTGCAGCTCCCCCGTGAACTGACCTACCGCCAGGCGCGCAGCTGCCTTGTGCAGCTGCGGCCCCAGGTGCAGGCTTTCGATGGCGCCCAGGTGCGCGTCGATGCCAGCGGCGTCGAGGTCTTCGACTCGGCCGCCCTGGCCGTGCTGCTGGCCTGCCGCCGCACCGCGAAGGCGGCCGACAAGCAATTGGTGGTCGTGGGCCTGCCGCAGGGCCTGCAGTCCATGGCGGCGCTGTACGGCGTCGACGGGCTGCTGACCGACACATCCTCCCTCTCCTGAGCCGGCGCAGCGCGCCGCTGCAAAGAGCCCTGCAAGGCAGGTTTGGCTGCAAGGGCCTAGAATCGCGCCTCGCATGTCTGCCGTCTCATTCCAATCCATCTCCAAGACCTACCAGACCCCCAAGGGGGCCTTCCAGGCGCTCAACCACGTGAGTCTGGACATCGAGGAGGGCGAGTTCTTCGGCCTGCTCGGTCCCAATGGCGCTGGCAAGACCACGATGATCAGCATCCTGGCCGGCCTGTCGCGCGCCACCAGCGGCCGCGTGCTGGTCCAGGGCAGCGACGTGCATGCCGACTACTCGGCTGCCCGGCGCAAGCTGGGCATCGTGCCGCAGGAGCTGGTCTTCGATCCCTTCTTCAACGTGCGCGAGGCGCTGCGCTTTCAGTCCGGCTATTTCGGCGTCAGGAACAATGACGACTGGATCGACGAGCTGCTGCACAGCCTGGGGCTGACCGACAAGGCCAACTCCAACATGCGCCAGCTGTCCGGCGGCATGAAGCGCCGCGTGCTGGTGGCCCAGGCCCTGGTGCACAAGCCGCCCATCATTGTGCTGGACGAGCCCACGGCCGGCGTGGACGTGGAGCTGCGCCAGACGCTGTGGCATTTCATCGCGCGCCTGAACCGCGAAGGCCATACCGTGCTGCTCACCACCCATTACCTGGAAGAGGCCGAGGCGCTGTGCAGCCGCGTGGCCATGCTCAAGCAGGGCAACATCGTCAAGCTCTCGACCATGTCGGATCTGCTCAAGTCCGCCTCCTCCAACGTGCTGCAGTTCAAGACCGATACCGCTTTGCCGCCGGCCCTGGCCGCGCGGGCACGGGTGACCGGCCGCATCGTGCAGATACCCGCCAACGACGCCAGCGATGTGGAGCGCCTGCTCGCCGCGCTGCGCGAGGGCTCCGTCGTCCCCGAGGACGTGGAAATCCGCCGTGCCGATCTGGAGGATGTCTTCATCCACGTGATGAACGAGCAAGGCCAGACCTCGCAGGGAGCTTCGGCATGAACGGCTGGCAGACCCTGCTCAAGAAGGAAGTGCTGCGTTTCTGGAAGGTCAGCTTCCAGACCGTGGCCGCACCCGTGCTCACGGCCGTGCTCTATCTGCTGATCTTCGGCCATGTGCTCGAAGGCCGGGTGCTGGTCTACGACCGCATCAGCTACACGGCCTTCCTGATCCCCGGCCTGGTGATGATGAGCGTGTTGCAGAACGCCTTCGCCAACAGCTCATCGAGCCTGGTGCAGAGCAAGATCATGGGCTCCATGGTCTTCGTGCTGCTCACGCCGCTGTCGCACTGGGCGTGGTTTGGCGCCTACGTGGGCGCTTCGGTGCTGCGCGGGCTGCTGGTGGGCGTGGGCGTTTTCATCGTCACGCTGTACTTCGCCATTCCCGAATTCACGGCGCCGCTGTGGATTCTGGTCTTCGGCCTGCTGGGCGCGGCGCTGCTGGGCACGTTGGGTGTGATTGCCGGCCTGTGGGCGGACAAGTTCGACCAGATGGCGGCCTTCCAGAACTTCCTGATCATGCCCATGACGTTCCTGTCGGGCGTGTTCTATTCCATCCAGTCGCTGCCGCCTTTTTGGCAAAAAGTCAGCCATCTGAACCCGTTCTTCTACATGATCGACGGCTTCCGCTACGGCTTCTTCGGCCAGAGCGACGTGTCGCCCTGGGTCAGCCTGGCCATCGTCGGCTCGGCCTGGCTGGCGGTGAGCGCCCTGGCCGTGCACCTGCTGCGCATCGGCTACAAGATCCGCGGCTGAGGTTTTTCCACAGGCTGCGGCGGGCGCTGTGTCCGCATTGTTGAATCCACCCATGAACAGGCGGCCGGCGCCCGGCGCCGCCGCCAACCAAGGCCATGCCACGATGCATGGCAGGAAAGCTTCCCCCCATGACTGCAGACCAACTCAAGGAACTGATCGCCACCGGCCTGCCTTGCGAACACATTGCGCTGGAAGGTGATGGACGGCACTGGTTTGCCACCATCGTCTCGGCCCAATTCGAGGGCCAGCGACTGCTGCAGCGCCAGCGCCTGGTCTACGCCACGCTGGGCCAGCGCATGCACACCGACGAGGTCCACGCCCTGTCCATGAAGACCTATACGCCCGCCGAGTGGGCTGCCCAGGCCGGCCAGGCCTGAGCCGGCGGTCAGGCACTTCAGACTCCTGCTGCACCGGTTGCCACGGCCCGTGCGGCATCTTCTTTTCCCCGATTTCCAGATTCAAGGCTGTCAGCCATGGACAAACTCCTGATTCGCGGTGGCCGAGCGCTGCATGGCGAGGTGACGGTCTCCGGCGCCAAGAATGCCGCCTTGCCCGAGCTGTGCGCCGCGCTGCTGTCGTCCGAGCCCGTCACCCTGCGCAACGTGCCGCGCCTGCAGGACGTGGCCACCATGCTCAAGCTCATCCGCAACATGGGTGTCAGCGCCGAGCACGATGACAGCGGCACCGTGCGCATCAACGCCGGCTCTCTGTCCAACCCCGAGGCACCCTACGAACTGGTCAAGACCATGCGCGCCTCGGTCCTGGCCCTGGGCCCGCTGCTGGCCCGATTCGGCCAGGCCCGCGTGTCGCTGCCCGGCGGCTGCGCCATCGGCTCGCGCCCCGTGGACCAGCACATCAAGGGCCTGCAGGCCATGGGCGCCGAGATCGTGGTCGAGAACGGCTACATGCACGCGTGCCTGCCCGGGCATCTCAAGCGCCTGCAGGGCGCCCGCATCACCACCGACATGGTGACCGTCACGGGCACCGAGAACTTCCTGATGGCCGCCGTGCTGGCCGAAGGCGAGACCGTGCTGGAAAACGCCGCCATGGAGCCAGAGATCGGCGACCTGGCCGAAATGCTCATCAAGATGGGCGCAAGAATCGAAGGCCATGGCACCGGCCGCATCGTCATCCAGGGCGTGGAGCGCCTGAGCGGCTGCGAGCACCAGGTGGTGGCCGACCGCATCGAGGCCGGCACCTTTCTGTGCGCCGTGGCCGCCACGGGCGGCAATGCGCTGCTGCGCAATGGCCGCGCCGACCATCTGGGCGCCGTCATCGACAAGCTCAAGGATGCGGGCGCCGAGGTGTCCGCCGAGGACGGCGGCATCCGCGTGCGCGCGGCCGGCAAGCTCAAGGCCCAGAGTTTCCGCACCACCGAATACCCGGGCTTTCCCACCGACATGCAGGCGCAGTTCATGGCGCTGAACCTGGTGGCCGAAGGCTGCAGCATGGTCACCGAGACCATCTTCGAGAACCGCTTCATGCACGTGGACGAAATGCTGCGCCTGGGCGCGCAGATCACCACCGACGGGCGCGTTGCCACCATCACCGGCAGCCAGTCGCTGTCGGGCGCGGCCGTCATGGCCACCGACCTGCGCGCTTCGGCCAGCCTGGTCATCGCCGGCCTCGTGGCCAAGGGCGAGACCCTGGTAGATCGCATCTATCATCTGGACCGCGGCTACGATCGCATGGAAGACAAGCTGCGCGGCCTGGGTGCCGACATCGAAAGAGTTTCCCAATGACCATCACGATTGCCCTGTCCAAGGGCCGCATCTACGACGAAACCGTGCCGCTGCTGGCCGCTGCCGGCATCTCGGTCAGCGAAGACATTGAAAAGTCGCGCAAGCTGATCTTCGAGACCAACAAGAGCGACGTGCGCGTGGTGCTGGTGCGCGCCTCCGACGTGCCGGTGTATGTGCAGTACGGCGGCGCCGATCTCGGCGTGGCCGGCCTGGACTCGCTGATCGAGCATGGCGCCCAGGGCTTGTACCAGCCCCTGGACCTGAAGATCGCGCGCTGCCGCGTCAGCGTGGCCGTGCGCAACGGCTTCGACTATGCGCTGGCCGTCAAGCAGGGCGCCCGCCTGCGCATCGCCACCAAGTACCCCGAGATCGCGCGCAACTTCTTTGCCACCAAGGGCGTGCACGTGGACATGGTCAAGCTCTACGGCTCCATGGAGCTGGCCCCGCTGACCGGCATGGCCGACGCCATCGTCGACTTGGTGTCCACCGGCAACACGCTCAAGGCCAATGATCTGGTCGAGGTCGAGCCCATCATGGAGATCAGCTCGCGCCTGGTGGTCAACCAGGCGGCGCTCAAGCTCAAGCGCGAGCCGCTGCGCCACATCATCGATGCCTTCGCCGAGGCGGTAAATGGCCCCAGGGGCTGAGCCCGGCGATCCGGCGAAGGAGGCGCTTGCGCTGTGTTTCGCAGCGCATGGCCTGCCCTGCGAGGAATACAACGGCTGGCTGCTGCCTGGCGGCCAGGCACCGGGCGTGCTGGCCGATTGGCGCGGCGCCTACCCCAGCCATCCCCTGGTCGGTTCCCTGGCCGTGGTGGTCCGCCTGCCGGACCGGCGCGAGATCATCGAGAATTTCACGGGCCTGGGCGAAGGACTGCAGGGAATGCACGACGCATTCGGCCACTTCGCTGTCAGCGACCTGCATGTGATGCTCTCCGCCCTGTGGACGGCGCGCGATGAGGATGCCGTGCCAGCCGAGGCCTGGCAGGTCCAGGGCAGGCACTGGCAGGCCTATCCGGGTCCCTGGCATCTTCGCAACGATGCCCCGCTGCCAGAAGGCATCACTGAGCGCCTGCGGGCCTTGATCGAGGCCGAGGCGCTGGACAAGGACGAGGATCTGCACTGGTTCCGCTTCTTTGTCGGGCAGAACAATGGTGATTTCACCATTGAAGCGCTCAAGGACAATCAGAAGTGGCTCAGCGCTGAGGCCCTGCTGCGCGACCAGGACTGGCCCCTGCGCGACGGCTACTACGGCGCGCGCCTGTTCTTGATACTGAAGCACGGCTGCGAGACGGCCTGCTAGACCCCAAGGAAACCACAATGGAATATGTAGCTGCCCCTGCCCGCCTGTCGACTGCGGACGCCAACTTCGAACACGATTTTGCGCAGCGCCTGCATTGGTCGGCAGACACGGACGCGGCCATTGAGCAGCGTGTGGCCGACATCCTGGCCGATGTGCAAAAGCGTGGCGATGCGGCCGTGCTGGAGTACACGGCGCGCTTCGACGGATTGCAGGTGGACGGCATGGCAGCGCTGGAGCTGACGCAGGCCGAGCTCAAGGCCGCCTTCGACAGCCTGGGTGACGAGCAGCGCGATGCGCTGACGGCCGCCGCCCAGCGCGTGCGCACCTACCACGAGGCACAAAAGCGCGCCAGCGGCGAGAGCTGGAGCTACCGTGACGCCGATGGCACCCTGCTGGGCCAGAAGGTCACACCGCTGGACCGCGTGGGCATCTATGTGCCCGGCGGCAAGGCGGCCTATCCGTCCAGCGTGCTGATGAATGCCATTCCCGCCCACGTGGCTGGCGTGCAGGAAATCATCATGGTCGTGCCCACGCCGCGTGGCGAGAAGAATGCCCTGGTGCTGGCCGCCGCCTATGTGGCCGGCGTCACGCGCGGCTTCACCATCGGCGGTGCCCAGGCCGTGGCGGCCCTGGCCTACGGCACGGCCACCATTCCGAAGGTGGACAAGATCACCGGCCCCGGCAATGCCTATGTGGCCAGCGCCAAGAAGCGTGTGTTCGGCACCGTGGGCATCGACATGATTGCCGGCCCCAGTGAAATCCTGGTGCTGGCCGACGGCAGCACGCCGCCCGACTGGGTGGCCATGGACCTGTTCAGCCAGGCCGAGCATGACGAGCTGGCGCAAAGCATCCTGCTGTGCCCCGATGCCGACTACATCGCCGCTGTCCAGCGCGAGATCGACCGCCTGCTGCCCGAGATGCCGCGACGCGCCATCATCGCCAAGAGCCTGAGCGACCGGGGTGCCCTCATCCTCACGCGCGACATGCAGGAGGCCTGCGCCATCAGCAACCGCATCGCGCCCGAGCACCTGGAAGTCTCCAGCAACGATCCCCACCAGTGGGAGCCGCTGCTGCGCCATGCAGGCGCCATCTTCCTGGGGGCCTACACCAGCGAGAGCCTGGGCGACTACTGCGCCGGCCCCAACCATGTGCTGCCCACCAGCGGCACGGCGCGCTTTTCCTCGCCGCTGGGGGTCTATGACTTCCAGAAGCGGTCCAGCCTCATCGAGGTCAGCGAGCAGGGCGCCCAGACCCTGGGCCGCATCGCCTCGGTGCTGGCGCATGGCGAAGGCCTGCAAGGCCATGCGCGTGCGGCCGAAATGCGTTTGAAGTAGACACTCGCTTCCTGTTGGAAGAAGGCGCCGTCACCGAAAGGGGCGGCGCTTTTTGCTGCCTGAACGCTAGAGCAAACGTGTCAAGAATTGACACGAAATCAGTGGAGCACGAATTTCGTGTAGACTTGCGCCCTGTGAAGAACCTCACCATCACCGTCGAAGACAGCGTACTCGAATGGGCACGCATCGAGGCCGCGCGCCGCGGCACCAGCGTCTCGCGCATGGTGGGCGACTTCATGGCCGAGATGCAGCGCCGCGAGGATGCCTACGAGCGCGCCTACTTGGCCTGGCGCACCGACGAGCGCGGCTGGGACGGCGGCCAGCCGTCATCCGCACAGCCCGCCCAGCGCAGTGCCGCGCTGCGCCGCGAGGGCCAGGCATGAACACCGTCTTCGTCGATACCTCCGTGCTGGTCGCTGCCGAAGACACGGGGCAGGGCGCCTTGCATGCCGCCGTGCTGCAGTGGCTGGACCTGCTGTGGCGCACGCGCAGCGGGCGCACCGGCAGCCAGTCGCTGTGCGAGTTCTATGAACAGGTCACCACGGCCGCGCAGCCTTTGCCGCAGGGCGATGCGCGCGCCGCCATCCGCCGCTACCAGACCTGGACGCCCTGGAAGACCGATGCCGCCACGCTGGAGACCGCCTGGGCCGTGCAATCGCGCCACCAGCTGGCCTTTGGCGACTGCCTGGCCGTGGCCTGCGCCCAGCACAGCGGCTGCGAGCAGATGCTGACCCTGCACCTGCCGCACGGCGCCCAGTTTGGCGGCGTCGCCATGGTGCACCCGCTGCACCAGGCGCCGCCGCAGCAGCAGGCCTGAGCGGCTTCGCTGATGGATTTCTTCCCCCACTGACTCGTGAAAGTGTGCATGCCATGACAGCTTCCATTCCGCAGGTTCAGGCCCTGGCCCTGGAGCGCATCCGCGCCGATGTCCGCTCCATGCATGCCTACCATGTGCAGCCCTCGCAAGGCCTGCTCAAGATGGACACGATGGAGAACCCCTTCCGCCTGCCCCCTGAATTGCAGGCCGCGCTGGGCGAGCGCCTGGGTCGGCTGGAGATCAACCGCTACCCTGGCGAGCGCCAGGAAGTGCTCAAGGACATGCTGGCCCGCTACGCGCAGGCGCCGGCCGGCAGCGCCGTGCTGCTGGGCAACGGCTCGGACGAGATCATCACGCTGCTGGCCCTGGCCTGTGCCCAGCCCCACGCCGAGGGCCGCGCCACCATGCTGGCGCCCATGCCGGGCTTCGTCATGTACCCCATGAGCGCCAGGCTGCAGGGCCTGGACTTTGTGGGCGTCAATCTGACGGCCGACTTCGAGCTGGACGTGTCCGCCATGCGCGCCGCCATTGCCGAGCACCGCCCCGCCATCACCTATATCGCCTATCCAAACAATCCCACGGCCACGCTCTGGGTCGAGGCCGATGTGCAGGCCGTGATCGACGCGGTCGGCGCCATTGGCGGCCTGGTCGTCATGGACGAGGCCTACCAGCCCTTCGCCCGCCGCAGCTGGGCAGAGAACATGCGCGCCGACCCGGCCCGCAACGCCCATGTGCTGCTGATGCGCACGCTCAGCAAGTTCGGCCTGGCCGGTGCGCGCCTGGGCTACCTGATCGGCCCGGCCGCGATCGTCGGCGAGATCGACAAGGTGCGCCCGCCCTACAACATCAGCGTGCTCAACTGCGAGACGGCCATCTTCGCGCTGGAGCACGAGGCGCTGTATGCGCAGCAGGCCGTGGCCATCCGCGCCGAGCGCCAGCCGCTGATCGATGCGCTGGCCACGCTGCCGGGTGTGGAAAAGATCTGGCCGTCCGAGGCCAACATGGTCTTGCTGCGCGTGCGCGATGCCGCGCGCGCCCAGGCCGAGATGAAGGTCCGGGGCGTGCTGGTGAAGAATGTCTCTGCCATGCACCCGCTGCTGGCCAACTGCCTGCGACTGACCGTGGGCACCCACGAAGAAAACGCCCAGATGCTGGCGGCCCTGAAGGAATCCCTATGAGCAATGCAGCTCCCGCACGCACCGCCGAAGTGCAGCGCAACACCGCCGAGACCCGGATCAAGGTCGCCATCAACCTGGACGGCACGGGCAAGGCCAGCCTGCGCTCGGGCATCGGCTTTCTGGACCACATGCTCGACCAGATCGCGCGCCATGGCCTGATCGACCTCGATATCGACTGCGAGGGCGACCTGCACATCGACGGCCACCACACGGTGGAGGACATCGGCATCACCCTGGGCCAGGCCTTTGCCAAGGCCGTGGGCGACAAGAAGGGCATCCGCCGCTACGGCCATGCCTATGTGCCGCTGGACGAGGCCCTGAGCCGCGTGGTCATCGATTTCTCGGGCCGCCCGGGCCTGCACATGGACGTGAAATTCACGGCCGGCAGCATCGGCCAGCTTGACACCCAGCTGGTCTACGAATTCTTCCAGGGCTTCGTCAACCATGCGGGTGTGACCATGCACATCGACAATCTCAAGGGCTTCAACGCCCACCACCAGTGCGAGACCATCTTCAAGGCCTTTGCACGCGCCCTGCGCTTTGCGCTGGAGCATGACGAGCGCATGGCCGGCGTCATCCCCTCGACCAAGGGCGCTCTGTAAAGAGAAGCGATTGACTCCGGCCAGAGCTTGCTCTGACCGGGCAATCCAGCCGAAAATCCGACCGAACACGCGCCACACGCTATGAGTTTGACTGACAACACCGTCGCCGTCGTCGATTACGGCATGGGCAATCTGCGCTCGGTTTCCCAGGCCGTGCGCACGGCCGCCGCCGACTCCGGCTGGCAGGTCGTGGTCACCGCCGATCCCGAGGTGGTGCTGGCCGCCAACCGGGTCGTGCTGCCTGGCCAGGGCGCCATGCCCGACTGCATGCGCGAACTGCGCGAATCCGGCCTGCAGGACGCCGTGCTGCACGCCGCTGCCAACAAGCCCCTGTTCGGCGTCTGCGTGGGCATGCAGATGCTGCTGGACCACAGCGACGAAGGTGACGTCCCCGGCCTGGGCCTCATCCCCGGCAACGTGCGCAAGTTCGATCTGGCGGGCCGCGTCCAGGCCGACGGCAGCCGCTTCAAGGTGCCGCAAATGGGCTGGAACCGCGTGCACCGCAAGCACAATGCCGGGCAGTCCCACCCGCTGTGGCGTGGAATTCCCGAAGACAGCTTCTACTACTTCGTCCACAGTTTCTACGCCGTGGTGCAGCAGCCCCAGCATTGCGCTGCAGAGGCCGACTACGGCGGGCGCTTTGCCTGCGCCATCGCACGCGATAATATTTTCGCCACCCAGTTTCACCCCGAAAAGAGCGCGGACCAGGGCCTGGCCCTGTTCCGCAACTTTCTGGGCTGGAAGCCCTGAACCCTCTTTCCCTCCCCGCACCGGCCGCTGCATCCCAGGCCTTCATTGCTCGCAAACCATCATGCTGCTCATTCCTGCCATCGACCTCAAGGACGGCCACTGCGTACGCCTCATCCAGGGTGATATGGACCAGTCGACCACGTTCGGCGAAGACCCGGCCATCATCGCCCGCCGCTGGCTCGACGCCGGCGCACGCCGCCTGCACCTGGTGGACCTCAATGGCGCGTTTGCGGGCCAGCCCAAGAACCTGGTGGCCATCAAGGCCATCCTCAAAGAGGTGGACGGCCGGATTCCGGTGCAGCTCGGCGGCGGCATCCGTGACCTGGACACCATCGAGAAATACATAGACGCCGGCATCAGCTACGTGATCATCGGCACCGCTGCCGTGAAGAACCCGGGCTTTCTGCAGGACGCCTGCAGCGCCTTCGGCGGCCATGTGATCGTCGGGCTCGATGCCAAGGACGGCAAGGTGGCTATCGACGGCTGGAGCAAGCTCACGGGCCAGGACGTGCACTCGGTGGCCAAGCGCTTCGAGGACTGGGGCGTGGAGTCCATCATCTACACCGACATCGGCCGCGACGGCATGCTCACGGGCATCAACATCGACGCCACCGTCAATCTCGCGCAATCGCTGAAGATTCCCGTCATCGCCTCGGGCGGCCTGGCGGGCATGGCCGACATCGAGGCGCTGTGCAAGGTCGAGGACGAAGGCATCGAAGGCGTGATCTGCGGCCGCGCCATCTACTCGGGTGACCTTGACTTCGCCGCGGCGCAGGCCCGCGCCGACGAGCTCAGGGCCTGAACGGCCTGCGCCTTCCCTGTATTTGCGGGCGCCTGTGCTTCACAGGCGCCCGCGCTGCATTCAGCGCCAGGGATTCAGGCTTTCTTTACGAGCAGGCGGGCATGGCCTGCCCGGCATTGGTGGCGCGCACGGTCTGCACAAAGGCATCCCAGTAATTCGGCAGCCCGGCCCAGGGGTTGCCCACGCCGGTGCTGGGCTCGAACTCCAGCTGGGTCACATAGATCCATCCCGCCTGGTAGCGGGCCGAGGCGGCCGACTGCACGGCCGTCTGCATGGCCGCGCAGCCCGACACGTTGTGCACCAGCGAGGCCTGGTGGCTGTTGGGCAGCCCGTACAGCCAGTCAAAACTCGTCGTGCGCGGATCGTAGGTGGCGTAGGTGGAGCCCTTGCCCTCGAACGTGGTCAGCACATCGGCCACATCGGCATAACCGGCCACGGGCACGAGGCCCGGGTTGCCGATCACGATCAGGTTGGGATTCTTGGCCTTGATGTACTGGTAGATGGTGCGGTAGAAGTCCAGCCGGTTGGTGGTGGCCGCCATCTCGTCAATGAAGAAACCCTTGACCAGGCCCGCGCCGTAGTGCGTGAAATAGTTGTCGATATTGGCCTGGATGCTGGCCAGCGATCGCGTGCCCGTGCCATAGCTGGAGCTCACATAGCCCACCAACTGCCCGCCCGCGTTGGCAAAAGCGGTGGCGGCGCGCGTGATGTTCGCGTCCGGGCCACTGAAAATGCCGTTGGCCGGATTCAGGATGGCCGTCATCTGCACGGTCGGATTCGCCTGTGCGCTGGCCGTCAGCGCATTCCAGGCCGTGGCTCCCGAGCCGGTGGGATAGAAATACGTGGGCACCAGCACCCGCAGCGGTGCAGGCGCAGGACGCAGATAGAAAGTCTGCGAAGCGCTGCCCGTGCGGCCTGCCACGGTGGCGCTGGCCTGCACCTGCTGGCGGCCCGGCGTGGCACCGGTCAGCGAAGCCGTTGCCACGCCGGAGCTGGTCAGTGCCGAGGTGCTGACGCCTGTGGCTGCGCTGAAGCTCACCACGGTTCCATCGGCGGCATTCACGCCGTCGGCCAGAACACCTGCGCGCAGGGTCAGTGCCGAGCCTGCAGTCACCACATCCCTGGCGGCCGGGGCCGTCCATTGCACGGTGACCGAGGTCACTCCGGGCTGGCCGGTGCCGCCGTCACCCCCATTACCGCCATTGCCACCGCCAGCGTTGCTGTCACCACCGCCGCCTCCGCCGCAGGAGGCCACCGAGGCGGCCAGGGCGAGCATGCCGAGTCGCAGGACAAGAGGAGAGGGAGCGTGGGAGCGTTGCATGACAGAGGAGGGCTGAGCGGGGGAAAGGCTATATTCAAGCATGAAAGTTACATCTTCCTTTCCCGCAGTAACAGCTTTACCTGCGGCCGCGCAAGCTCCCGGCGCCTGCGCTGATGCATGGCAGGGCCTGCCCGCCATCCGCCTGCGCCTGGCCTGCGGCGATACCGCCCTGGTGGCCTTGCAGGGCGCGCAGCTGCTGTCCTGGCAGGCAGGGGGCGAGGAGCAACTGTTCCTGAGCCCTCATGCCGCCCATGACGGCCACACACCCATACGCGGCGGTATTCCGGTCTGCTTTCCCCAATTCAACCAACGCGGCCCACTGGTCAAGCACGGCTTTGCGCGCACCCTGCCGTGGCAGGCCGATGCAGCACAGGCCGAGGTTCTTGCCGGCGATGGCTTGTTCCTGCGGCTCAAGCTTGCCGATACGCCGCAGACGCGCGCCGTCTGGCCGCACTCCTTCGAGACCTGGCTGGAGGTGACGCTGTTGCCCGGCCGGCTTGACGCGGAGCTGGTGGTGCACAACCGGGGAGACACGCCTTTGGCCTTCACTGCCGCCTTGCACAGCTACCTGCGCGTGGCGGACGTGGAGCAATGCCGGCTGCAAGGCCTTGACGGCCTGCCCTACTGGGATGCCGTGGCCGACACCCACCCCACGCAGCAAGGCGACGTGCGCTTTGGCGAAGAGGTCGATCGCGTCTACCCCCGGCCCGGGAAGACCATGGAACTGGCCGCTCCTGCCGGAGGCTTGCGCATCTCGCAGGATGCTGCCTGGAGCGAGACCGTGGTCTGGAACCCCGGCCCCGCGCTGTGTGCCCGCCTGGCCGACATGCCGCCACAAGGGTGGCGGCAGATGCTGTGCGTGGAGGCCGCCGCCATCGATGCGCCCGTGCATGTGGCGCCCGGCGCGCATTGGCGCGCGGCGCAGCGTTTGCACAAGCTGTAGTTCAGCGCCGGCCCTGCAATGGAAAAAGCGCCTGTGAACAGGCGCTTTTTTCGTTGGGGCGGGAGCCGGGTCAGCGGCGCTGCATGCGCTGTGCCGACTGCGCAGGGCGAAGGCCCGGGGTGATCTGCAGCTCCACGGGGCCTTCGCCACGGCGCACATCGAATTTCGCAGCCTCGCCGGGCTTGAGCGCGGCCACGGCGGTCAGCAGCTCGGACACATTGCGGATGGGCTTGTCGCCCACCTGCACGATCACATCGCCCGGTCGCATGCCGGCCTGGGCCGCGGGGCCTGCCTGCAGCACGCCGGTGATGATCACGCCGGAGTCGGCCTTCACGCCAAAGGTCTCGGCCAGCTCCGGCGACAGTTCATTGGGCTCCACGCCGATCCAGCCGCGCATCACGCGGCCGTCCTTGACGATGCCGTCCAGCACCAGCTTGGCCGTGGACACGGGGATCGCAAAGCCGATGCCCATGCTGCCACCCGAGCGCGAATAGATGGCGGTATTGATGCCCAGCAGATTGCCGCTGGCGTCCACCAGTGCGCCGCCCGAATTGCCGGGGTTGATGGCGGCATCGGTCTGGATGAAGTTCTCGAAGGTGTTGATGCCCAGCTGACTGCGGCCCAGTGCACTGACGATGCCGCTGGTCACCGTCTGGCCCACGCCGAAGGGGTTGCCGATGGCCAGCACGCGGTCGCCCACGTCGATCTGGTCGGAATTGCCCAGAACGATGACGGGCAGCTTGTCCAGGGCGATCTTGAGCACGGCCAGGTCGGTCTCGGGATCGGTGCCGATCACCTGGGCCTTGGCCTGGCGGCTGTCGGTCAGCGTGACCTCGATGTCGTCCGCACCCTCGACCACGTGGTTGTTGGTCAGGATGTAGCCGTCGGTGCTGATGATCACGCCGCTGCCCAGGCCTGCCTGCTCCTGCGTGCCCTGGTCGCCGAAGAAGAACTGGAACCACGGATCGTTGCTGCGCGGATGGCGCACCGCCTTGCTGGTATTGATGCTCACCACGGCCGGCGCTGCCTTCTTGGCGGCCGGTGCAAAGCTGCCGGGGCTGACTTCTCCGACGGGCGTGGCCGGCGCCTCCAGCAACGCGATGCCGGCATTGCTGCGCACGGCTCCACGGCGCAGCCAGTCCGGCTGCAGGGTGGCGACGACAAAGTAGGCAGCCACCAGGATGGTGACCGCCTGCGAAAACAGCAGCCAGGTGCGTTTCATGAAGTGTGGTGTTCTGTGCGGGAGTACAAGGCCTCATTGTGAGGCATGTCGTACACAGGGCGGTGGTGGGCGCGTTCGCTGGGGCGCTGGGTGATCGATGAATCACCGGACAACCGACATTGCTATATCGGGATGTGCCGATTTTGCCTTTTCCTGAAGCGCTGAAGGGCGTGTCAATTTTTTTGTTGCGCCATTTGAAATGGGACAAGTCTTATTTAAATTGGCTTGCTAATTATTTTTTTCAAGTCACGATTTGATACGGATGAGGAATTTCAATACAATCGCGGCCCAATGAATAGAGCGGGGACGGAGGGGCTATGGAGTGGAAAGACTCGGGGAGGATTGCGCCCAGATGGCTGATGCTATTGGTTGGCGCGGTGTTTGCCATTGCAGGAACCATCGGCATTGCCTTTGCACAGGCCGCCGATGCGGTATGTGCCGAAGTCAAGATTGTCATAGAGCAAAAACTTTCGCTGGAGCGCCAGGCATTTGACGCCAGGATGGTGATCACCAATGGCCTGGCGGACCAAAAGCTGGAGAACGTCAGCATCACGCTGCAGTTCCTGGATGCGAACAACCAGACGGTGGTTGCCACCACGGATCCCGCAGCCTCCGGAGCCCGCTTTTTCTACCGCACGGATGGGGTCGAGGGCATCACTTCCCTGCAGGGCGGCACGATTGCTCCCAAGGCCGTCGCCAATGTCCGATGGCTGATCATTCCCGCAGCCGGCACGGGCGGCCGCGATCTCCAGGGTGCGGTCTACTACATAGGCGCCAAGGTCACCTACACGCTGGATGGCAAGACCGACACCGTGGAGGTTGCACCAGAGTCCATCGTCGTGCGGCCCCAGCCTGAACTGGTGCTTGACTACTTCCTGCCCCGTGATGTTCCGGGTGACGATGCCTTCACACCCGAGGTCGAGCCTTCCGACCCCTTCACGCTGGGCGTGCGCATCAAGAACAGTGGTGGCGGCACCTCGTACAAGACCAAGATCGATACCGCCCAGCCCCGCATTGTCGAAAACCGGCAAGGGCTGCTTGTCAATTTCCAGATTCTGAGCGGCTATGTCAACGATGCGCCAGCAGGCAAAAGCCTGCTGCTCGACTTTGGCGACATCACGCCGGGATCGTCCCTGCATGGGCGCTGGAACATGGTGTCCAGCCTGGCCGGCAAATTTGTCGAATTCACGGCCGGATTTACCCATGCGGATTCGCTGGGCGGTGCCCTGACGTCCCTGATCAAGACCGTCAATACCCATCAATTGGTCCAGGATGTGCGTGTCGATCTTCCAGGACGCGACAAGGTCCGCGATTTTCTGGCCCTGGATGGAGATGTCTACCGCGTCTATGAATCCGATGGCGTGGATACCGAGGTCAGCGATCAAAGCCGATCCGCGCAATTCGTGCCCTCCGGTGCCACCGCCAGCCTGCAGTTCAATCCCGTGGCCAATGGCATGGCCTATGCGCGCGTGCCCGATTCCTCCAGGGGCACCCGTCTTCCCCGACAGGTGGTCCGCTCCGACGGCTATGTCGTTCCTGGCGAAAACGTCTGGCTGTCCAGACAGCGCAACGAGGACCTGAGCTGGAGCTATTACCTGAACCTGTTCGACGTGAACACCACGGGCCGCTACACCATTGGCCTGGTCGCTGGCGAGGCACAGGCCAGCATCGCCGGCGCGGCCTTCGAGGACCGCAATGCCAACGGATTGCGCGATGCAGGCGAGCCCGCCATCCCCGTGCTCGAAATCAAGCTCACCGGCACGCGGGCAGGCACCGGGGAGTCGGTGCTGGCCACTGCCCACACCGATGCCCAGGGCCAATTCCGATTCGATGGACTGCTGCAGGGCAGCTATGCGCTGTCGGCTGCCGTCAGCGAGGGGCTGGTCGATGGCGCTGCGCTTGCGGGCACGGCGGGCGGCCAGTCCGCACCGGGACGTATATCGGGCATTGATCTGGCCACCGGTACGGCGGCTGCGGGCTATCTGTTTGCAAAGCGCTCCGCTAAGGTGACCGGGCCAGATCCCGAACCGGAAGCGGACATTGGCATCAGCGTGACGGCGGCACCGGCCACCATGGCGCGCGACGGTGGCTCCACGGTCACCATCACGGCACGCAATGCCGGGCCGGCCATGGCAGCGGCCACCGTCGTCCATGTGGACCTGCCCCAGGGGCTGGAGATCGCCAGCCAGTCGGCATCGGTGGGCAGCTATTCACAGGGCCGCTGGACCCTGGGCGACATGGCCAAGGACTCCGCCCCCACCCTGGTGCTGCAGGTGCGTCCTGCAGCAGGCTCCACAGCCAGGGAATTCCTGCTGGCCGCGCGCATCGGCGCGGCCACCCGCGACCCCGTCACCGGCAACAACGCGGCCAGTACCCTGCTCAGGCGCGAGCAGGAGGCCTCCGTGGCCGCTTCGCAGACCCTGGACCAGGGCCTGCGTGTGCTGGCCTATGCCGCATGCGGCGCCGATACCGCTTGCACGGACGGCAAGCGCCAGGCCCTGCAGGATCTGCTGGCGCAGGCCGATGGCTCGGTGCAGTTGGCGGTCACGCCAGGGGAGCTCCGAAAGGCCTTGCGTGCCGGTGACTTCAGCGCGCTCTGGCTCCATGGATCGGTGGACGACCTGGTCGCTTCCCAGATGGAGGAAGTGCGGGCCGCCGTCTACCGAGGTGCCTCGCTGGTCATCGATGGCGCACCAGGCGCGTTGCCGGACACCCTGGCCGACGTCTGGGGCGGCAGCCGTTCAGACCAGCCGCTGCCTGCGGGCGTCTCTGTGCACCTGGGCGATGCAAGCTTGGGCGATGCAGCGCTAGCCCTGCAAGGTCAGGCGTGGACGTTGCATAACGAGGGTGCAGGCTCGGAACTGGCCCGCTATGGCACAGGGCAGACCGCTGCGTTGGGCGTGGCCCACGGCAAGGGCCAGGTGCTGTTGATCGGCTTCGATGCCCTGGCGCAAGGCGCGGTTGCGGCTTCGTGGAAAGACTGGACCAAGACGCGCTTCACTGCCCTGGTTCCGCCTGTGTCCGAGCCCATGCTGGCGCAATCTGCCGTGCGCGTCAGAACCAGCATCGCCAACCGAAGCACACAAGCCATTGCGCTGGAGCAGGCCATGGCCCTGGCCAGTGGCATGAAGCTGCGTTCCTCCTCGCCGCAGGCCGTGGTCAACGGTGATCGGGTCAGGTGGACCCTGGAGCCCGCCTCCCAGGCCGAATTGCAGGTGCAGGCCTGGCTGGACCTGCCCGGCACCTCGCTGGCCACCACGGTCGAGACGCAGTTGCGCAAGGCCGGCGACAAGTCGCTGGTGGACAGCTGGTCGCAGCCGGTCACCGTCATCGCAGAACCTCAAGCCGCCGCTAACACCCGGGCTGCAGTGGCTGCGCTGGCGCAGGCCACGGCAGACCAGCGACAGGCCGTCGAGGCATTGCTGGGCCAGGCTCGGGTCGCCATGGAGCAGCAAAAGCCGGCCCAGGCCCTCTCGGCCCTGGTGCAGGCCCAGCCCCTGTTGAGGGCGCTGCCATCCCACGGTACCCGGAATGTGGCTCTGCAATCGCTGGCGCAGTGGATAGGCCTGGTCGCCGCCCAGTGGCAGGAGGAGGCCGCGCGGGATTGGACGCTTTCCATCGTGTCCGGCGACCTGCAGTCCGCCAGGCTGGAGCAGCCGTTTGCGCTGCCGCTGCAGGTGCGCCTGCAGACGGCTGACGGCAACCCGGTGGCGGGGCAGGAAGTCACATTCGACGCTCCCGCCAGCGGGGCCTCCGCACGCTTTGCCGGCGGCAGCCGCCAGGCGCGCGTGCTCACCGACGCACAGGGCCTGGCACGCAGCCCGGTCATGACAGCCACTGGCGCTGCGGGCAGCTTCACCGTATCCGCCGGCGTCGAGGCCTTGCCCGGCGGCGTGCGCTTTACGCTGGGCAATCTGGATGGCACGGCGCCCGTGCTGCGCATTGTCAAACTGACCGGTGACGGGCAGACGGCCACCGTGGGAGCCGCCTATGCGGCACCCGTACGTGTCAAGGTCACCGATGCGCAGGGCGCCGCCGTGGCCGGCCATGCCGTGGTCTTTGCGCTGCCGGACAGCGGAGCGAGCGCCGTGTTTGACGGCGGCACGCTCGCAGCGCAGGCCGTCACCGATGCGGCAGGCGTTGCCGCGTCGCCCGGGCTTCGTGCCAATGGACTGGCGGGCGCATTCGAGATGCGCGTGACAGCGGCCGGTGTGGGCGAAGCCTTGCGCGTATCCCTGCAAAACCAGGCCGCGCCTGTGGGCGGCAAGGACGTGGCCCTGCCCACACCCAGCGGCTCCGGCACGCTGAAAGCCTCGGTGGCGGGCGGCGGCGCCAACTGCCGCTTCAATCCGGACAAGACGGCCGTGCGCAAGCCCGAGGGCTGGCTGCCGCTGTTCAACGTGCTGCTCTTCCCGCATGGCGTGTTCGATTACGAACTCACCGGCTGCGACGTCGGAAGCACGGTCACCGTCACCACCGAGTGGCCCAACCTGTTCGGCATCAGCAGCTACCTGAAGTACGGACCTGTGCCCCATTCGCGGGGCCGCAGCATCTGGTACGCGCCCAGGAACCTGTCGATCAACGGCAACCGCATCAGCTACACCATCACCGATGGCCAGTTGGGCGACGACGACCTGCAGGCCAATGGAGTCATCAAGGACCCGGGCGGCCCCGTCATACAGTCCGGGCCGCTGCCTGAGGATCAGTTGACGGCGGTGCCTGGGCTGGGTGCTGTGGCGTTGGGCCTGCTGTCCGTGCTGTTGGGCCTGGGTGCAGGCCTGCGTTATCGGCGCAGACGCTACGCACTGGCGGACGCATGAAGCGGCTTCGTTTTTTCGGAGTTGCGAGGGACGCGCATGCCTGGGTGTTCTGGGCGACCACCCTCGCTGTCGCACCGGCGCAGGTTTGGTCCGATGCAGGCGAGCAATCTTGCCGCGCCGAGGAGCACGCTGTGCCAACAGCCGAGGCTGCGGCCGATTGGCCGCGTCAGGAGACGCCCATGGCGCTTACAGCCGCCTGCTGGGTAAGTCCCGGTGAATTGCGGCGAAACGGTCAGGCGGCCACCCTCATCGATGTGCGCCCCGCACCGCTGCGCCGAGCCGCGCCCGTGGCGCAGGCCTTGCAGATGGACCTGGCTGATCTGGCCGGCAAGCGTTTTTTGCAGCAGCAGCAGTTGGTGCTGCTCGGCACAGGGCTGGATATCTCAGCGCTGGACCTGGCTTGCCGGCAATTGCGTGCGCAAGGCTTTGACGACGTAGTGGCGCTGGCTGGCGGCGCTGAGGCCACGTCGCGTGTGCAGGAGACGGCAGTTGGGCCGCCTCTACTGCAGGATCTGTCCGCTCGTGACTGGATCGTGGGCCTGGGGCAGGGGGTGGAATGGAGCGTGCTGTCGTCCAGCAGGGGATTCCAGGCCGCATCCACAGCCCGCCGACCGGTATCCGATGCTTTGTGGCTCCAGACAGAAGCGGGCATGTTGGGTCGGCAGCTTGACGCCTTGGCGAGGCGCCACGCGCCGGGCAGATATCGCAAGGCAGTGATCGTCGTTGTGGATGCCTCGGCCGAAGCCGCGCAGCGCATCGCGCTGCAAAGCCATCTGCAAGCCACAGACCATTGGCCGCAGGACCTGCCTGTCTACTGGCTCAGCGGTGGCTGGCAGGCCTATGAGGCGCAGGTGGGGCATATGCAAGCCATCGAAAAAACAGCCAGCCACAGGCTGCAGGCACCCTGCGGGCGCTGGTGAGACAAGCAAGAGGAACGCAATGAAAAAAGCAAGCCGAGAGGGGAATGTGGCGATGCATCAGGGAGCGCAATCTGTCATGGCGTGGTGGCTGAAAGCCTGGTTGTTGGTCTGCTGCGCATTGGTGATGCTGATGGGGCAGGCCGGAGCACAGACCTTGGTGCAGAACCAAATCACCAGCGACATCGTGTTGCGGACCGGCCAGTCGCCTTACCTGATGCAGGGCGATGTGGTCGTGGATGCCGATGCAACCTTGACCATTGAGCCCGGCGTGACGATACGAATGGCAACGGGGGCCAGTTTTACCCTCAGAAAGGGGGCGCTGCATGCGGCAGGCACGGCGCAGCAGCCCATCGTCATCACCTCGGATGCACCCACGCCCGCGCCAGGAGACTGGCGGCAGTGGCGACTGATGCCGGGCACGCGCAGCGATCAGACCCGACTGGAGCATGTTGTCATTGAGTACGGCAGCGGCGTGGCCCTCGAAAATGCATCTCCGACGATTCTGTATTCGGCCTTCAACCATCACAGCGGGCCCGCAATCCATATCGACCTGGCGTCTTCTCCCGTTGGAGTCGGCAATTCGGCCAAGGGCAATTCGCTCAACGCCATTGCCGTTCCTGCCGGGACCATCCGTTCTCATGTCGTCTGGGGCGTGGTGGGCATTCCCTATTTGGTCCAGCAGGGGTTGGTGCGTGTAGGGCTGGCGCCGCTGTCCATTGAGCCTGCCAGGCTGCGGCTCGGGCCTGGCGTGGTGGCTCTGATGCGCGTGGCACTCAAGTTGCCCGCGCCGCAGGCAGGGCTGACGGTGGACATCACCAGCAGCGTGCCTTCAGTGGCTTCTGTGGCTTCGCGTGTCACGGTGGCTGCTGGCCAGACCAGCGCTGATCTGGAGGTACAGGCCAACGTCCTGGGTACAAGCCTAGTGACTGCCAGCCATGCAGCACTGGGCTTGGCCGAGGTACAGATCGAGGTGGTCGAGCTGCCGCCCCTGGTGCTGGCGCCGGATCATCCCACGGTCGGTGTGAACCGTCCCTATGCAATGCGGCTGCTGCTGCAGGAGCCGGCTCCCGATGGGGGGCTGACCGTGCGGCTGGACAACTCCGACAACAAGGTGCTTTCGGCGCCGCCCTCGTTACAGATCGGGGCGGGACGCCTGGGCATGGATTTTGAGGTCACAGGCCTCAAGGACGGTAGCAGCCGCCTTTCGGCGGAGGCGGATGGTCATGCAAGCGCCCTGGCAACGGTATCCGTGCGCACCAAGGCATTGGTACTGCCCGCCAGCTTGGTGGTAGCGCCTGGAAAGCAGGCCACGGTCAGCCTGGAGATCACCGAGCCCGCACCCGAGCAGGGGCTGCTCGTCAATCTGGCGGTGGAGCCGCCGGGCCTGTCGCGGGTTGTGGCTTCCCTGCAAATTCCACCGGGCCAGAGCCGGGCCGCCGTCGTGCTTGATGGGCAATCCCAGGGTAGCGGCCGGCTCGTCGCAACGGCAAACGGCTACCAGCCGGCTGAAGCCAGGCTGCACGTGGATTCTCTCACCCTTGGTACTGATCCGGCAGCCGATGTCAGCATGGGCATCGAACAAAGCCGCACCTTGCGCGTGCGCTTGGACAAAACCGCGCCTGCGGGCGGCATAGCCGTGTCGGCCACAAGCCGTGACCCTGCCATTGCACGCGTGGCGCCCGCCCAGGTCTTCATTCCTGAAGGGCAGCTCATCGCCACCACTCCTGTCACCGTCAAGGGCATTGCCGTGGGGCAGGCATTTGTGGAGATTACTTCAGCGGGGCTGAACACCAAAGTCGTGAAGGTTGACGTACACCCCAAGCAGGGGCTGCGCCTCAAGCTTGATGAAGGTGAAAAGCTGGTGGTGGGCAACGGCCTGTACACCGATGCTGGCCAACTGTACGTGGAGCACCTTACCAATGGTGAAGCCAGCCCTGTGCACGAGCCACTGACGGTCTACCTGCGTTGCACGTCGGAGTCCTGCATGACGCCTGCCTCCGTGACCATTCCTGGAGGAAAGAGCCAGGCCGCCATCCGTGTCACTGGCACGGGGCTTGGCATTGCCCAGATCGAGGCACAGGCGGAAGGCATGGCAGCGGCCATGCCAATGCCCGTGGAAGTCGTCGCCCCACAACTGGTGTTCGCCGGCCTTGATGGGCAGCGCACCACTGAAAGCGAGCGTGACGACTTCCATGTCGTGCTCAAGGTGCCGGGTCTGCCGTCGAGCTTCGTCCAGCGCACGGCCCAGCCCCTGGCAGTGGATCTGGATGTGGTCGAGCAGGATCCGGCCGGATTGATTGGAGGCATCTACAGCGGAAAGACAGGCGACGCCCTGATCACACAGCTTCGCATTCCCGGCAACACTGTGGAATCGTCGACTGTCTATCTGGCCAAGCCTGGCTCCGCAGGCAGCTATCGTGTGCGAGCCGAGGTGGCAGACATCGCAAGTGCGGTGTCCGATGTGCAGACGGTGAAGGCGTCTGACCGAGGACTGATGCTCCATAGCATGGCAGGCGAAAAGCTGGTGGTGGGCGCCGGCCTGGGCAGTGGCCGCTCCGAGTTTTATGTGGAACGGTTGCGCAACGGGGCACCCGATCAAGGCCATGAGCCGCTGACGGTCAATATCCGGTGTCTGGAGCAGGCGGTGTGCACCACTCCTTCCACATTGACGATAGCCGCAGGGCAAAGCCGGGCCTATGTCGGTGTGGCAGGGACAGGCGTAGGCGTGACCCAGGTCGTTGCTGAAGCAGGAGCTTTGACGGCCAGACCCATGCCCACGGAAGTGGTCCTGCCTCGCCTCGTCTTCAACCGGCTCGACGCAACAAGATCGACGGCCAGCGGCCGGGATGAATTCGTGCTGTCCCTTGAAGTGCCCGGAGCCGCCCATGACCCTGAGGTCGACAGACCCTTGACTGTCGAGGTGAGCTTGGTAGACCGCAATCCAGAGAGTGTGGTCCAGGGGATTTACAACACACAAAGCGATGGCAGCCTGATATCGCAAATCACTTATCCCGCGGGGGGGGCTAGTTCCAATTCTGGTTTTGTGGCGCGGCCTGAAACCGCAGGAAGTTATCGAATTCGTGCGGAAATAAATGGCATTGCAAGTGGGGTGTCCGAACTGCAAATTGTCACTGGTGGTAATCAGGCGGTGCAGATATCGCATACCGGTGGCCGTGAAAAAATTGTGGTGGGAAAAGGCCTGAAGGCCTATTACTCTGAATTGTCTCTGAATCGTATGGTGAATGGTGATTCAGTCCCTGGTGAGGACGCTTTGACTGTGAAATTACGTTGTGTTTCCCAAGAGATATGCATGGTTCCTGCCACGGTGACCATTGCTTCCGGCGAGAGTTCAGTAGATATTGAGGTTGTTGGCAAGTTGGCCGGAAAAACACAGTTGGAGGCTGATTTTAACGGGCTAAAATCTTATTTCCCGGTGGAAGTGGTTTCCCCGCGTCCAAACATAAATGGGCTTGACGAATCGCGTCTGACTACGAGTGCCAGGGACGACTTTTATATCTCGTTGGATGTGCCTGGAGGATATTTTCCTTCCTACTATTATTATTCGATAGAATCGATTGATATAAATGCGTATTTGATTGAAAAGTCGCCGCCTGGCATCGTTGAGGGTATTTTCAGTGAAGCAAGTGATGGCGAACTGATTTCCCATCTGACAATTTCTGCTGGCTACTCCTCCTCATCGTCTGGTCATGTGGGTAGGCCAACCTCTGTCGGCACCTACAAGATCAAATTTGATGGCGTGGGCTTGGAAACAGTCGTTTCCGATATCCAGATCGTGACAGCTCCTGAGCTCTCTCTGAGTCTGGTGTTAGACGAGGGCAGCCAATTGGCTGTTGGCAAGGGACTGCGTAGCCACCAAAATGAGCTTCGTGTTCGTTATCTGATTAATGGATATTCAGGTGATGCCCCACAGGACATGATTGTAGGCTTACGCTGCGTCGACTCAAATATCTGTTCAGCACCCCCTTCTGTGAAAATTGAAAAAGGCCAAGGCTATGCAGATATCAGATTGACTGTCTCTTATACACATCTAAAAAGGGGGGGGGGGGGGGGGGGGGGGGGGGGGGGGGGGGGGGGGGGGGGGGGGGGGG
>NZ_JAELTK010000073.1:0-32488 GCF_016428765.1 Delftia sp. ASV31 | reverse complement strand
CAGGCCAGGCGGTCCAGCAGCTTCTGCCCCACGGCAGGCGTGATGGCGCGGCGCGTGAGCATGAATTCCACGCCATGGATCTCGGGCGTTTCCGACAGGATGGCCGTGCCGCCGTGGCGCACCAGGATGTCCATGGCCGCGCCCAGGGCCGGGTTGGCCGTGATGCCCGAAAACCCGTCCGAGCCGCCGCACTCCAGACCGATCTTCAGGTGGCTGGCACTGACCGTGCTGCGCCGCGCGGCGTCGGCCTCGGGCAGCATCTCTTCGATGGCGCGGATGCCTGCCTCTATGGTCACGCGCGTGCCGCCGACCTCCTGCATCACCAGGGTGCGCATGAGCCGGCCTTCGCTCAGGCCCTGCGACTGCACCAGGGCATCGACCTGGTTGCGCTCGCAGCCCAGGCCCACGATGAGCACGCCGGCCAGGTTCGGGTGGCGCGCATAGCCGGCCAGCGTGCGGCGCAGCACGTCGAAATGCTCGCTGGGCGAGGACATGCCGCAGCCGCTGGTCTGGGCGAAGGCCACCACGCCGTCCACGTTGGGGAAGGCCGCCATGCGCTCGGCCGTGAAATGCGCGGCAATGCGCTTGATCACCGTGGCCGAGCAGTTCACCGACGACAGGATGCCGATGAAATTGCGCGTGCCCACGCCGCCGCCGGCGCGCACAAAGCCCTGGAAGCTGGCGCGCTGCGCCTCGGGCACATAGTCCACGGGCCGCACGTCGGCGCCGAAGGCCGGGTCGCGGTAGTAGTCCACGATGCGCAGGTTGTGGCTGTGCACATAGTCGCCAGCCTCCAGCTCGCGCATGGCCACGCCGATCACGGTGTCGTACTTCTTCACCTGCTCGCCCTCTGCGATCCGGCGCGCGGCGATCTTGTGGCCCGCAGGCACCTGGGCGCGGGCGCGCACGCCCAGTTCGGGAATCTCCTGGCCCAGCGACAGAGCGGTCTTGGCGACCAGCACGTTGTCGTTGGGATGCAGGTGCAGCAGGGGGCTATCGGTGCGGGACATGCGGGACATGCGGGGCTTTCATCGGTGTGGGTTCGCGGGCTGTCAGCCCTTCATCAATTCGCGCAGCTTGAGCTTGTCGATCAAAACGGTCTCTTTTTGATAGACCGTGTTGACGTATTTCTCGTAGTCCGGGCCGTCCAGGTAGAGCAGCGGTGCATCCAGCTTCTCGGCCACGGACTTGAACTCGGGGCTGGCCACGGCGGCGCGGAAGGCCTCGCGCAGCCTGGCCGCCACGGCCGGGTCCAGGCCACGCGGCGCGCCAATGCCGTTGGGCGCATCGACCACCACGTCGTAGCCGCATTCGCGCAGCGTGGGCACGTCCTTGAAGCGCGCCGTGCGCTGCTCGCCCCAGGTCGCCAGCAGGCGCAGCTTGCCGGCCTCCACATGGGGAGCCCAGGAGCTGGAGTCGGCCAGCGCATCCACATGGCCGCCCAGCACGCCCTGCAATGCCTCGGCGCCACCCTTGTAGGGCACATGGTTGAGCTGTATGCCGGCCACGCCCGCAAATTCCTCCATGCCCACATGCGTGGCACCGCCCACGCCCGCGTGGGCATAGGTCACCTGGCCGGGCCGGGCCTTGGCGGCGGCCACGAAGTCCTTGAGCGTCTTGAACGGCGAATGGGCGGGCACGGCAATGCCGAAGGTCTGGCCCGAGGTGCGCGCGATGTAGGTGTAGTCCTTGCGCGGATCGGCCTGCAGGCTGCCCAGTTGCGAAAAGCGCGTGACCGAGATGGGAATCTGGCCGATGGTGTAGCCGTCCGCCCTGGCCGAGGCCAGCGCCTTGGCGCCGATCATTCCCGATGCGCCCGCGCGGTTCTCCACCGCGATCGGCTGGCCCAGCAGCTTGCCGGCCACCGTGCACAGCGCGCGCATGGACTGGTCGGCCGTGCCGCCCGCCGGCCAGGGGCAGATGAAGGTGATGGGGCGTTCGGGCCAGTTCTGGGCGAAGAGGGGGCCGGTGGCGGCCAGTGCGCTGGCGCCGAGCGTGGCGAGCACGAATTCGCGCCGGCTTGCATGGCGTGTGCGTGGGGTGTTCATCGCTTGTCTCCTGTATTGGCTTTTTGCAGCCCTGTGATCCGGGCCTTGGGCTGACTGGCGCGATTGTTCAGCGCCTGATCATGACAATCCAATGAAAAGATAGACTGGCTTCATAACCTCAAAGCTATGAAGACCCCATGAGCAAGATAGACCGCGTGCTGCGCTCCAACCTCAAGCTGCGCCATCTGCAGCTGCTGGTGGCCCTGGACCAGTTCCGCCACCTGGGCCGCGCCGCCGAGTTCCTGGCCGTGACCCAGCCCGCCGTCTCCAAGACCCTGGCCGAGATCGAGCGCATGCTGGACATGACGCTGTTCGAGCGCTCCACGCGAGGCACCGAGCCCACGGCGGCCGGCGTCAGCATGGTGCGCTTTGCGCGCTCGGTGCTGGCGGGCTTCGAACGCACGCGCGATGAAATGGCGGCCGAGGCCAGCGGCACACGCGGGCGCACCAGCGTGGGCGCCATGGTGGTGGCCACGCCCGTGCTGCTGGCGCGGGCCGTCGAGCAGTTGAAGGCGCGATCGGCCCAGACCACGGTGCTGGTCGAGGAGGGCGATCTCACGCGGCTGCTGCCCAAGCTGCGCATGGGCGAGCTGGACCTGTTCGTGGGCCGGCTCGAACCCGGCTATGCCTCGCCCGACCTGGAAACCGAAGCCCTGTACGACGAGCCCATGGTCGCCGTCGTGCGCCCCGGCCATGCGTTGCTGGCGCAGCCTGCCAGCTGGCAGGCGCTGGCCGACATGCCCTGCGTCATGCCCCCGCCCTGGGCATCGCTGCGCGTGAAGCTGGAGCAGCAGTTCTTCGCCCACGGCCTGCATCCGCCGGCCGACTTGGTCGAGTCCGCCTCATTCCTGTCGCAGATCAGCTTCCTGCACCAGCGCGGCGCCGTGGCTTTCATGGCGCGCGGCGTGGCGCAGCATTTCGCGCAGCAGGGGCTGGTCGCCGTGCTGGACCTGCCCGTGCCCATCGACCTGCCGCCCGTGGGCCTGATCACCCTGCGCGGCCAGCCGATGACGGCGACGACGCGGTTGCTGGTGGAGTGGTTGAGGGCGGTGGGGCGCAGCCTGGCAACGCGCTGATACTGCGGCTTCGGCTGCATTGGCGCTGCGCCACCGGCGCCGCAGCATTCGGCATGAGGCTCTGGCCGTCCGTGGCCAGCACCACGTGCTCGCGGCCGCTGTGTTCTATGAAGGTGATGGTGGTCATGGCGTGGGCGGGGCTTTTGGGGGGCGGGGCGGGAAACCGGGGTCGGCGCAGTGCGTGGCGGCGATGGCCTTGCGTGCTGCCATGAATTCGCCCGGTGAATTCACGCATTCGGCGGCGCACAGCTGGCCACCGCGCAGGTGCAGTACGGCGAACCTGCCGCTGGCCGGGTTGCCGCGCAGCACGGTCTGGTCGCCATGGCCGGGCAGGCCGGCGATCTGCAGCTTGGTGTCGTACTGATCGGACCAGAACCAGGGCGTTTCTTGGGCGGGCGGTGCGCGGCCCGTGATGGCGCAGGCCGCGCGCCGGGCCTGTTCAAGCGCGCTGGGCACGCTTTCGAGCCGGTGCAGCCCGGGGTAGCCGGCCAGCGGGCGGCGCGTGGCATGCCCTATGGCGTAGATGCCGGCCATGGCGGTACGGCCTTCGCCATCCACGGCAATGCCGTCAGCACAGTCCAGGCCTAGGGGCTGCGCCAGTTCCACGCAGGGCGCCGCGCCCACGCCGATGAGCACGGCATCGCACTCCAGTCGGGAGCCATCGGCCATCCTCAGGCCCGTGATGCTGGTGGGGCTGTCTCCCTGGATGGCGGCGACCGAGGTGTTGAAATGCACCTCCACGCCCTGGCCTGCATGCAGGCCGTGCAGATGCGCGGCCATCTGCGGCGAGGCGCTGCGAGACAGCAGCCTGCCTTCGCGCTCGATGATCCGGACCTGCACCCCCAGCTTGCGGGCCGTGGACGCGACTTCGAGACCCACATAGCCGCCGCCGATGATGGCCAGGCGGCGGGCGGTCTGCAGGTGGCCCCGCAGCGCCTGCGCGTCTTCCATGGTGCGCAGGCAGGTGACGCCGGGCCGATCACCCCCGGGCAGGGCCAGCCAGCGCGGTGCGGCGCCTGTGGCAATGACCAGGTGGTCGTAGTGAAGTGCCGACCCGTCGTTCAGCGCCACCTGCCGCGAGCCGGGCTCTATGGCCATGGCGCGCATGCCCGGGCGCAGGGCGATGGCTTGGTCCGCATAGGCGCCGGCGGGCCGCGGCAACAGCTCCTCCGGGTCCATGGCCTGCTGCAGCCACGCCCTGGACAGCGGCGGGCACTGGTAGGGCGGCAGGTCCTCTCCATCGACCAGGGTGATCGGGCCCGCGTGGCCGTACTGGCGCAGCAGGGCGGCCAGGGTGCCACCGGCATGCCCGGCGCCGATGATGACGGCATGGCCTTGGGGGTGTCGTGCGGGGGTCATGATGCACCTTCGCAAGAGGCCCGGAGTACGGGGCGGGTGCAGATCTCGTCCCAGGCTTGCCGCATGAAGCGCGCGGCCGCCACGTTCTGCTCCAGCAGGTCATAGCCTGCGCCCAGGCCGTAGTCGGGGAGGTTGATGAATTCCGTGGTGAGGTAGCGCAGCGGGCTGTGCGGCTGCGCATGGTGGCAGGCCAGCACCTTGCGGATCGCCTCTTTGGAGGGCTCCAGCAGGTAGGCATGCCAGGGCGAATGCCATTCGCCGGGGCCGGGCCGCAGCATGGGGTACTGGATGCCCCGGCCCGGGCTGCCGTCCTCGTTGCGGTGCCACAGGTTCAGGGGCTGGTTGGGGCCTGCCGCGCGCAGCTGGGCCCAGCGCACGATGCCCATGTCCAGCCATTGTTCGCACAGCGAGCCGGGCTCGAACGGGTCCAGCGCCAGCTCGCCGCGCTCGAGCAGCCTGCGCACGCCCGACCGGTCCAGCTCGGCCGGGTTGCCGATCTTGAAGTTCACATGGCTGTAGTCCAGCGTGAAGTGAAAGGGCACGCCGCGTGCCTGCACGCGCCCGGCCACGCTGCGCACGCGCAGGAAGTCTTCGGTCCACGTGTTCACATGCAGCGCGAAGCTGGGCTCCACGCCCAGGCCCATGGCGTCGTCATAGACCCGCAGATAGTGTTCGGCGATTTCCACATCGGACAGCACATGGCCGTCGCGGTGGTGCTTGAAGGTCATGATGTTGTGGCAGCGCGCGCCTATGGCCTGGCAGATGCGCAGGTTATGGGCCAGCAGGGCCTCGTCCTCGCCCAGGCGGTAGAACCAGCTGGCCGTGTGCACGGGCAGGTTGAACTCGGCGATGGCGGCCTCGTACTCGGCCATTTGCGTGCGCAGAGGCAGGCGATCGAAGCAGTCGAAGGCGCCGGTTTCACTGACCAGGCGGAACTGCTCGCGTATGGGCAGCTCCTGCAGGCCGATGGGCTGGTGGCGCGAGGAGCGCTGCACGCCACGGCCGTTGCAGCCGATGGGCGGGAGGGCGGGGCGGGGAGCTTCGTGCATGACCTGCTCCTCAGCCGCCCGTGGGCGCGCCCACGATCATGCGGTCCGCCGACAGATGGCGGACCGCGTTGCGCGACCAGGTCAACAGGGACCAGGTATCGAGTACATCGGTTGTCATGGATCTGTCTCCTGGTTGAGTGTGGTGTTGCGCCCCGGCCGCTGCTCGGCCCCCATAGGCGCTGTGGGCCAAGAAGGCGTCATCGGCCAAGCGGCTCCCGGCGCCACTGCCGCACGATGGAAGGCCTCCAGCGCGAACACTGCTTTCAGCTTGCTGCCCGGCGCCTGCGTTTGCCGCAGGGGCCGGAAGCTGGCCTGCATGCCGCCTGGCGTGGGCTCGCCCATGCCCTGTCTTCGAATGCAGTCTGGGCATGGGATGTCTCCTCGGTTCCGATCGCGGATCTCGACCCATGGCTTCTGGGTTGATGCGGGAAATTAAGGTGTATGCACTCCAATTAAGTCGGATTGCCTACAAAGGAACACCAAGGCTTTCCATGGAGTGATGCCTCTTTTTTCCCTGCTTGTAAGGATTGTGAATTTTTCTATTTACCTTGACTATCGGGAAAATACTTTGTTTGTTTTTGACTATCGATTTGGGAATTTAAGCGTAGGCGCTTGAAATTTCCACCGTGTACGGCTGTTTCCAGCAGGGCCGGCTGCAGTGCGCCAGCGTGGCGACGCAGGATCCAAGGACGGTGGCAATGGTCGACACCGCAAGGAGTTGAAATGTCAGCCTCCAGCCATGCAGGCATCGGCGGCATGCAAGGGCAGGAGGGCCATTTCGGAGAAGGGAGAAGGAGCGGCGGCAGCTGTGGATCGCGCGCAGCTTCTGGCTGCCCACCAGCGTCCGCGAGGCTGGCGGCAGGAGCACGGCGCAGATCGGCCTGCTCACGGCCATTCCCGATACCTTGGCCAACCTGGGCGGCCTGGCGGCCACCTGTTTGCCGGGCTGGTTCAAGGAGCTCACGCACTCGCCCGGCGCGTGCCTGCCCAGGCCGGCGGTCAACCGCCGAGGGCAGGTGGTGCGCGCTGTTCAGCGCATGGTCACGAACTCTTCTGCCGCCGTGGGGTGGATGGCCACGGTGTCGTCGAAGTCGCGCTTGGTGGCGCCCATCTTCAGGGCCACGGCAAAGCCCTGCAGCATCTCGTCCATCCCCAGGCCGATGCCGTGTATGCCCACGATGCGCTCCTCGGGGCCCACGCAGACCAGCTTCATGCGCGCGGGCTGGCGGTGGCGCGTGACGGCCGTGTACATGGCGGTGAAGGCCGACTGGTAGACCTTGACCTGATCGTCGCCAAAGCGCTCGCGTGCCTGCGGCTCGGTCAGGCCCACGGTGCCGATGGGCGGGTGGCTGAAGACCACGGTGGGTACGTTGTCGTAGTCCAGGTGCTCGCCCGTCTTGCCGTTGAACAGGCGCTCGGACAGGCGCCGGCCTGCGGCCACGGCCACGGGCGTGAGTTCGATGCGGCCCGTGATGTCGCCCACGGCGTGGATGCCGGGCACATTGGTGTCCTGGAACCTGTCCACCGCGATGTGGCCGCTGTCCTGCAGCGCCACGCCTGCGGCCTCCAGGTTCAGGCCCGAGGTGTCGGGCCGGCGGCCCACGGCCCAGACCACGCAGTCCACGGTGTGGCTGCTGCCGTCCTGCAGTTGCAGATCCAGGCTGCCGTCTGCGTTGCGGACCACGGCCTTCGGGGTGGCCTGGCGGTGCACGGCGGGGCCTTCGGCCTCCATGATCTCCATCAGGGTCTGGCTCAGCAGCGGATCGAACCCGCGCAGTGCCGAGTTCTGGCGCAGGAACAGATGGGTCTGCGAGCCCAGCGCGTGCAGCACGCCGGCAATCTCCACGGCGATATAGCCGGCACCGACCACGGCCGTGCGCGCAGGCAGGGCCTTGAGGGCGAAGAAGCCGTCGGAGTCGATGCCCAGCTCGGCGCCCGGAATGTCGGGCCGTGCCGGCCGCGTGCCCGTGGCGATGAGGATGTGATCGGCACTGAGCCGCTGGCCGCCCACCTCCACGGTGCGTGCATCCACGAAGCGGCCAAAGCCCTGGATCAGCTCGACCTTGTTGCGCGCCAGACCGCTTTCATACGAGGCATGGATGCGGTCGATGTAGGCGCTGCGGCTGTCCAGCAGGCGCTGCCAGTCCAGGCGGTCGACGGTGGCATCCCAGCCGTAGTCGGGGGCGTAGCGGTGCATGGCCTCGCCGATCTGGGCCGCATGCCACATGACCTTCTTGGGCACGCAGCCCACGTTGACGCAGGTGCCGCCGATCTCGCCGGCTTCGATCAGCGCGCAGTGGCGCCCGTGCATGGCGGCGCGGTTGGCCGATGCAATGCCGCCGCTGCCGCCGCCGATGACGATGTAGTCGTAGTGCTTCATGGAGATTCCGTGCTGTGTCTGAGCGGCCCGAATGCCGCAGCCGGCCATCTTGCCCTGTTCGCCGGCCAGGGGCCTGCGGCGGGGGCAATGCCGTGATCTCCAGGCGGCAGGCTCAACTGCGCTGCGGCTGCAGCGTCTTCGTGTACAGCGCCTTGCCGTCCAGGTCCTTGAGCACCACGGTCAGCGCCTGGCTGCGGGGGTCTATGTCGAGCTGGCCGAAGAACTGGAAGCCTTCGCTGGGCGCCGAGTTGGCGTGGCCCGCGCTTTTCTGGAAAACGACTTCGCCGCCAAAGGTCTTGTCCATCTCGTTGGGTCCGAAGCCGCCCGCATTCAGCGGGCCGGAGACGAATTCCCAGAACGGGTCGAAGTCCTGGAAGCTGGCGCGCTCGGGGCTGAAATGGTGGGCCGCCGTGTAGTGCACGTCGGCCGTGAGCCAGACCACGTTGTGGATGCCCGCATCCTTGATGCCCTTGAGCAGGCGCGCCATCTCCAGCTCGCGGCCCCGGGGTGCGCCATGCTCGCCATTGGCCACGGCCTCCCATTGGGCGCGGCCCTCGGCATCCTTGCCATCGGGCACGAAGAGGCTGATGGGCATGTCGCTGGCGATCAGCTTCCAGGTGGCGCGGCTGCGCTTGAGGCCGTCCAGCAGCCACTGCACCTGGGGGCGGCCCAGCATGTCGGTGTCCGGGCCTTCGGCCGCCTGCAGGTTGTGGCTGTTGGGGCCGCGGTGGCTGCGCATGTCGATCACGAAGATGTCGGCCAGCGGGCCCTGGGGCAGGCAGCGGTACAGGCGCTGGTGCATGGCCGCGCCGAAGGGACGCATGGGCGCGTATTCCATGAAGGCGCGCTGGCCGCGCGCCGCCAGCAGCTGCACGTTCTTTTCGGTGTAGCGCGCGTCGTTGGCCACGCTCTTGCTGTCCGAGTAGTTGTTGGTGACCTCGTGGTCGTCCCACTGCCAGATCTGGGCGACCTCGCTGCCCAGGGCGCGCACGTTGGCGTCCATGAGGTTGTAGCGGTGGCGGCCCCGGAATTCGTCCAGCGTCTCGGCCACCTTGGCGACCTCGGGCGTGACCAGGTTCTTCCACAGAGTGCCGTCGCGCAGCTTCATCTGCGCGGCAATGGGGCCGTCGGCATAGATGGTGTCGCCGCTGTGCAGGAACACGTCGGGGTCGGTCCTGCGCATGGCCTCGTAGATGCGCATGCCGCCAAAGGCCTCGTTGATGCCGAAGCCCTGGCCCGCCGTGTCGCCGCTCCACACCAGGCGCAGCGGCCGCGTGGCGGGCATGCCCGCCGCCAGCGGAGTGCGAAAGTGCCCCTGCACGGCGGGCGAGCGCACATTGGCGCTGGCAAAGTCCTCCAGCACCACGCGGTAGAAGATGTCCTGGCCCGCAGGCAGGCCCTGCAGATCGATGCGGCCCGTGCCGTCGCTGCTGTCCATCAGCAGATCCGGCCCGCGCACGCGCGTGGGGTTGGCAAAGCCGGAGGTGGTGGACCATTCGATCCACATGCGCGCATCGCGGCTGGCGCGCGCCCAGACGATGGCGCGGTCAGCCAGCACATCGCCGCTTTGCAGGCCCGAGGGCAGCAGCGGCCGCGCCGCGTCGCGCGTGATGGCGGCGGGGGCCACCTGGGCCTGGAGGATGGAGGGCAGCAGCGAGCCGCCAGCGGCGGACAGCAGAAGATGGCGGCGGAGCATCATGGCGGGGGAGTGGGCGTGGAAAAGCGTTTGGCAGAGCGTTGGAAGAGCGTTTGGCAGGGGGCTTGGCGACCCAGCCTAGCGCCCACCGATGACCGGGCCGTGACCGTGCGTTGGCCCGGGATGAATTGCAGGCACAGCCGTGCCGCACACGATGGATGGGATGGGCATGGATTCTCTGATCACGGCGGCGGCCCGTGCGCTCGCGGTTGGCGACCCCCTTGGCGCGCTGAACCGGGTGGCGCTGCGCGACGATGCGCCCGCGCTGGCACTGCGTGGCATCGCCATGGCGCAGCTGGGCGATCTGGTGCGGGCCCGGGCCTTGCTGCGCAGCGCTGCGCGCGCCTTCGGCGCCCATGAGGCCGTGGCCCGCGCCCGCTGCGTAGTGGCCGAGGCCGAGATTGCACTGGCCCTGCGCGAGCTGGCATGGCCGGCCCGCAGGTTGGTTGCGGCGCGGGCAGTGCTGCAGGCGCATGGCGATGCTGTGAACGCCGCGCATGCAGGCTATCTGGAAATACGCCGTTGCCTGCTGCTGGGCCGCCTGGGCGAGGCCGAGGGTCTGCTGGGCGGACTGCGGCCCGCGCTGCTGCCTGCCGCCTTGCAGGCGTTCCATGCCCTGGCCCTGGCGGGTATCGCCATGCGCCGATTGGACATCCGTGCGGCGCACAGTGCGCTGGCCGATGCCGCGCAGGCGGCCGGCGCCGCCGGCATTGCAGCACTGGCCGCCGAGGTGGGGCAGGCCGCCCAGGCCCTGCACGCGCCTGCTGCGGTGCTGCTGGAGCGGGAGCCGGCCGGAGCGCAGGCTCAGAAGCTGCTGTCGCTGGATGAGGCCGGAACCCTGCTGGCCTCGGGCGCGCTGGTGGTGGATGCCTGCCGCCATGCGGTGCGCGCCGGAGCGGTGGCGGTCTCGCTGGCGGGGCGTCCGGTGCTGTTTGCGCTGGCGCGCGCGCTGGGCGAGGCCTGGCCCGGCGATGTCTCACGCGAGGCGCTGGTGGCGCAGGTATTTCGCGCCCGGCAGGCCGATGATTCGTACCGTGCGCGTCTGCGTGTCGAGATCGGCCGCCTGCGCCGCCTGCTGCGGCCGCTGGCAGAAGTTCACGCCACGCCCCTGGGATTTGTGCTGGCGCCCCGGCAGGCCCGGGTGGCCGTGCTGGCACGGCCCGTGGAAGGTGCGCCGGGCGTGCTGTGCGGGCCGGTGCTGGCACTGCTCTCCGATGGCGAGGCCTGGGCCAGTTCGGCGCTGGCCCTGGCACTGGGTGCGAGCCAGCGCAGCGTCCAGAGGACCCTGGAGGCGCTGGAGCGCGACGCGCTGGCGCAGCCCGTGGGCCGGGGACGCGCCCGCCGCTGGGTGGCCCGGCCTGCGCCGGGATTCACGACGACTTTGTTACTCCCCGCTGTGCTGCCGGCTGGCTAGCATGGGCCGACCAACGCAACCAGGAGTTCCGCATGAAGACAGAAGCTGCAGAAATCATCCGCGAGTACGGTCCCTTTCCCGGCATCGATTGCGTGCACGGGGTGTCCTACGACGGCAGCCAGGTCTGGTTCGCCACCGGCACCCAATTGCAGGCGCTGGACCCCGACAGCGGCCGGATCGTGCGCAGCATCCCTGTGCCGGGCGATGCCGGCACGGCCTTCGATGGCCGGCATCTGTTCCAGATCGCCAATGACCGTATCCAGAAGATCGACCTGTCCACCGGCCATGTGCTGGCCACCATTCCTGCACCCGGGGGCGGTGGTGATGCCGGCGATTCGGGAATGGCCTGGGCCGAGGGCTCGCTGTGGGTGGGGCAGTACCACGGCCGCAAGATCCATCAGATCGATCCCGACACCGGGGCGGTGCTGCGCACCCTGCAGTCCAACCGCTTCGTCACCGGCGTCACCTGGGTGGACGGCCAGTTGTGGCACGGCACCTGGGAAGAGGGCCAGAGCGATCTGCGGCGCCTGGACCCGGACAGCGGTGCCGTGCTGCAGCGGCTGGAGATGCCGGCGGGCACCGGCGTGTCGGGGCTGGAGTCCGACGGCGGCGACCGCTTCTTCTGCGGCGGCGGAGAAAGCGGCCGCATCAGGGCCGTGCGCCGGCCCCGGCAGGCGCAGCAGCCCTGAGGCCTACTTGCCCGCGATCTGCGCCGCGATGGCCTGGCCCACTTCGGTGGTGCTGGCCGTGCCGCCCAGGTCGGGCGTGCGGGGGCCGCTCCTGATGACTTCCTCGATGGCCGAGACGATGGCGTCGTGCGCCGCGCGGCCTGCGCCCTGGCCGTGTGTCAGGAAGTCCAGCATCAGCGCTGCCGACCAGACCATGGCGATGGGGTTGGCGATGTTCTTGCCGTAGATGTCGGGCGCCGAGCCGTGCACGGGCTCGAACAGGCTGGGGAAGCTGCGGTCGGGGTTGAGGTTGGCCGAGGGGGCCAGGCCGATGGTGCCCGTGGTGGCCGGGCCCAGGTCGCTGAGGATGTCGCCGAACAGGTTGGTGGCGGCCACCACGTCGAAGCGGCCCGGCTGCAGCACGAAGCGCGCGGTCAGGATGTCGATGTGCTGCTTGTCCAGCGTGACGTCCGGGTAGGCCTTGGCCACGTCCTCGGCGCGCTGGTCCCACCAGGGCATGCTGATGGCGATGCCGTTGCTCTTGGTGGCCAGGGTGACGTGCTTGCGCTCGCGGCTTTGGGCCAGGTCGAAGGCGTACTTGAGCAGGCGCTCGGCACCCTTGCGCGAGTAGACCGATTCCTGGATCACGATCTCGCGGTCCGTGCCCTCGTACATGATGCCGCCCAGCGAGGTGTATTCGCCTTCGGTGTTCTCGCGCACCACGTAGTAGTCGATGTCGCCGGGCTTGCGGCCGGCCAGCGGGCAGGGCACGCCTTCGAACAGGCGCACGGGACGCAGGTTGATGTACTGGTCGAACTCGCGGCGGAACTTGAGCAGCGAGCCCCACAGCGAGACATGGTCGGGCACGGTGGCAGGCCAGCCCACGGCGCCGAAGAAGATGGCGTCCATGCTGCAGAGCTGCGCCTTCCAGTCGTCGGGCATCATTTTTCCGTGGGCCAGGTAGTAGTCGCAGTGGGCCCAGTCGAAATGGTGGAATTCGAGCTTGATCGCGAAGCGGCTGGCGGCGGCCTCCAGCGTGCGCAGGCCTTCGGGCATGACTTCCTTGCCAATGCCGTCACCGGCGATGACGGCGATCTTGAATGTGTCTTGCATGGTGTCTGTCCTTGGATCGAATGGATGGATATGAAGCGGCGCCGCTGACAGCCTGGCCGCATGCATGGCATTGTTGGCTGCGCCAGGGCTAAATACAATCGGCCAACTGTGGTTCCATTGTTTACAGATCGTGAATAAACAACCGGCTCCCGAAGACCTGCGTGTCTTCACCGTGGTGGCCCGCAAATCCGGCTTTGCCGCTGCGGCCGAGGAATTGGGTGCATCGCCCGCCTATGTGAGCAAGCGCATCCGCCTGCTGGAGCAGGAGTTGGGCGTGAAGCTGCTGCACCGCACCACGCGCCGCGTGGCCGTGACCGAGGAGGGCGAGCGCGTATTCCACTGGGCGCAGCGCATCCTCGACGACATGGACCAGCTGATGCAGGAGGTGGCCATCACGCGCAGCGAGCCGCGCGGCCTGCTGCGCGTGAGCAGCAGCTTCGGCTTCGGGCGGCATGTGATCGCGCCGGCGCTGTCCCGGCTGGTGGAGCGCCATCCGGGGCTGCAGGTGCGGCTGGATGTGTTCGACCGGCTGGTGGATGTGGCGGGGGAGGGCTTCGATCTGGATGTGCGCGTGGGCGACGAGATTGCGCCCCACCTGATTGCGCGGCGGCTGGCCGACAACCACCGCGTGCTGTGCGCGGCGCCTGCTTACCTGGCGCGCCGTGGCACGCCGCGCACGCCGGCCGAGCTGTCGGCCCACGACTGCCTGGCCATCAAGGAGCGCGACCAGGCCTTTGGCGTGTGGCGGCTGCGCGCGGGCGCCGCCGAGCAATCGGTGAAGGTCACGGGGCCGCTGTCGGCCAACAACGGCGAGATGGTGGTGCAGTGGGCCGTGGACGGGCGCGGCATTGCGCTGCGCTCGTTGTGGGATGTGGGCGCCCATCTGCAGGCCGGGCGCCTGGTGCAGCTCTTGCCCGAATGGCGGCAGGAGGCCAATGTCTGGGCGGTCTATCCGACGCGGCTGCAGCTGTCGGCCAAGGTGCGTGTCTGTGTCGAATTCCTGCAGGAGCACTTTCAGCAGGAATGGGCGGCAGCAGCGTCCTGAAAAGGGCGCGGCTGCCGCAGCAGGTTCAACCTGCCAGTGCGGCCTTGACGGCAGCGGACACCTGGCCCATGTCGGCCTTGCCAGCCAGCTGCGCCTTGACCGCGCCCATGACCTTGCCCATGTCGCCGGGGCCGGAGGCACCCAGCTCGGCCACGATGGCCTTCACGGCGGTGGCCACTTCCTCGGCCGACATGCGTGCGGGCAGGTAGGCGGTCAGCACGGCCATTTCGGCCTTTTCCTTGTCGGCCAGATCCTGGCGGCCCGCGCCCTCGAAGGCGGCAATGCTGTCCTTGCGCTGCTTGATCAGCTTGTCCACGATGGCGATGACGGCGGCGTCGTCGAGCTCGACGCGCTCATCGACTTCCTTTTGCTTCATCGCGGCCAGCAGCAGGCGGATGGTGCCCAGGCGTTCGCTGTCCTTGGCGCGCATGGCGGTCTTCATGTCTTCGGTGATCTGGGCCTTGAGGCTCATGGCATTTCTCCTGAGGTAGTGGCGTCGGAAAACAAAAACCAAAAAACAAAAACAAAAAACCCGCGCCTGGCGTCCCGAGCGCGGGTTTTGCGGCTGACGAGAGCCGGCTGGTCAAGAGCTGATCAGTACAGCTTCTTGGGCAGCTGCATGCTGCGAACGCGCTTGTAGTGACGCTTGACGGCGGCAGCCTTCTTGCGCTTGCGTTCGGATGTGGGCTTCTCGTAGAACTCGCGAGCGCGCAGGTCGGTCAGCAGGCCGAGCTTTTCGATGGTGCGCTTGAAGCGGCGCAGGGCAACTTCATAGGGCTCGTTTTCTTTTACGCGGATGGTGGTCATTAGCTAGATTTCCAGATATCTGTGCTGACAGCGGGTTCTCGGGAAGATCGGGCCTGAGAGCCATGTTCAGCGGTTGGTCCCCGTCAATAGTTAACTAGTATTGGCCGACGGGGCAATTGCCAGCAAAGCGGGCGATTATACGCGAGACGAGAGCGATCTGACAAATCACGCACAAGGCAAGGCCTGCGCGCAGGCATACCCGCTGGCCCAGGCCCATTGGAAGTTGTATCCGCCCAGCCAGCCGGTGATGTCCACCACTTCGCCGATGCAGTACAGGCCGGGCTGGGTCTTGCATTCCATGGTCTGTTGCGAAAGCGCACGCGTGTCCACGCCGCCCAGCGTCACTTCGGCCTTCTTGTAGCCTTCGGTGCCGGTGGGCACGATCTCCCAGCGCGACAGGCGCTCGGCCAGCTGGTTCAGGGCCTTGTCCGAGGCTTCGGCAACGGGGCGCTGCCAGGCCGCGTCCTGCTGCACCCAGGCATCGGCCAGGCGCGAGGGCAGCCACTGCGCCAGTTCGTTGGCGATGAGCTTGCGCGAGCGCGACTTGGCCTTGAGCAATTCGTCCTGCAGGTCCACCTCGGGGGCGAGGTTGATGCACAGGGGCGTGCCGGGCTTCCAGTAGCTCGAGATCTGCAGCACGGCGGGGCCGGACAGGCCGCGGTGCGTGAACAGCAGGTCTTCCATGAAGGCCATGCGCTCCTTCTTGCTGCCGGTGCTGATCTCGACCGGAAGGGCCAAGCCGGCGAGCTGGGCGTAGGGTGCCCAGGCCTCGCCATCGAAGGTCAGAGGCACCAGGCCCGGCGTGCGCTCGACCAGGGGCAGGTCGAACTGCTGGGCCAGGCGGTAGCCGAAGTCGGTGGCGCCGATCTTGGGAATGGACAGCCCGCCCGTGGCGATGACCAGGCTGGGCGCCTGCACGGCGCCACGGCTGGTCTGCAGGCGGTACTGGCCATCGGCATGCGCGACGGAATCGACCTTGCAGGGCTGCCAGCGCTGCACGCCGCCGGCCTGGCATTCGGCCAGCAGCATGGCGATGATGTCCTCGGCCGAGCGGTCGGCGAACAGCTGGCCCTTGTGCTTTTCATGGTGGGCAATGCCGTGCCTGTCCATCAGCGCAATGAAGTCGGCCGGCGTGTAGCGCGACAGGGCCGAGCGGCAGAACTGCGGGTTGCCGCCCACGAAGTGCTTGTGCGGCGCACGCACGTCCAGGTCGCGGTTGGTGAAGTTGCAACGGCCGCCGCCCGAGATGCGGATCTTCTCGGCCACCTTCTCCGCGTGGTCCAGGAGCAGCACCGACAGGCCACGCTGTCCGGCCTGGGCCGCACAGAACAGACCGGCCGCGCCGGCGCCGATGACGATGGCGTCGAAAGAGAGGGAAGAGGTCACAAAAGCGTCACTCGGGGGGCAAAAGGGCGCCCATTCTCGCGCAATGGCGCTTTTTCCTAAAATCCAATGATGAATTTCCCATCGCACCAGCTGAGCATGACCGTGCTCATGTCGCCCGACATGGCGAACTTTTCGGGCAACGTCCATGGCGGCGCCGTTCTCAAGCAGCTCGACCAGGTGGCCTATGCCTGCGCCAGCCGCTACGCGGGCCGCTATGTGGTCACGCTGAGCGTGGACCAGGTGATGTTCCTGCAGCCCATCCACGTGGGCGAGCTGGTGACCTTCCTGGCCAGCGTCAACCACACGGGCAAGTCGTCGATGGAGATCGGCATCAAGGTGGTGGCCGAGGACATCCGTACCCAGGTGGTGCGCCATGTCAACAGCTGCTTTTTCACCATGGTGGCGGTGGACGAGAACAAGCAGCCTGCGCCCGTGCCCACGCTGGTGCCGGCCACCGACGAGGAAAAGCGCCGCTGGCAGGCCGCGCTGATCCGCAAGGACCTGCGCCGCGAGCTGGCCCAGCGCTTCGAGCAAAGCCGCGTGACGGCCAGCAGTTCGGTCAAGCCGGGCTGAGCGTGGAGGGTGCGGCCGGTGGCCGATGCCAGGTGCCGGGCGCGCTGCCCTGCAACTCGTCCCGAACCTGTTCGATGACGCGCCTGAGGTCTTCCATGGAGGCCGGCTTGGACAGCACCTCGTCGGCACCGGCCTGCAGGTAGCGCAGGGCCTCGGACGCCTCGGGACTGGCGGTCAGCGCAATCACGCGGCAGCGGCGCAGCTGGTTTTCGGCTTCCCGCCGGCGCAGGCGCCGGATGAACTCGAAGCCGTCCATGATCGGCATGCGGCCGTCGGTGATGATGAGATCAAAGGACTCGGCCAGGCAACGCGCCCAGGCCTCCTGTCCATCGCCGGCCAGCGAGATGCCGTGGCCCAGCGCGGTGAGCTGGCTCTTGAGCAGCTCGCGATTGAACATATAGTCTTCCACGGCCAGGATTCTGAGTTCGGGCTCGGCCGGGACTTCGGGCAGGGGCTCGGTGCCTGTATCGGCCTTTGCACGCAGCTCCAGGGGCGCGGGCATGATCCGGGGCAGTACCTCTTCGGCCGACGGCCTGTCGTCCGGCTCCACCAGTGGCAGGCTCAACGTGACCGTGAAGCGTGAGCCCCGGCCCGGCACGCTCTCCAGGGTGATGGTCCCCCCCATGTGCTCCAGCAGGCGGCGCGTGATGCTCAGGCCCAGGCCGCTGCCGAAGGCCTGGTCCTGATGGGCGCCCGGCACCTGCGAAAAGGGCTTGAACAGCCGGGCCTGGTCCTGCGGGGCAATGCCGATGCCGGTGTCCTCCACCTCCATCTGCAGCAGCAGGCGGTCATGGCGGCGGGTGCCTTGCGCGCGCAGGGTGACGCTGCCGCGCTCGGTGAATTTGATGGCATTGCTCAGCAGGTTGAACAGCACCTGCTTGAGGTGCAGCGGGTCGGCCGTCACGCTGTGGTCCACGCCCTTGCCAACCTGGGTGCGCAGCGACAACCGCTTGCCGTGCGCCAGGCCCTGCAGCAGCGGGGCCATGTCTTCGATCAGCGGCCGCAGCGCCACGGGCTGGGGCGTGGAGTCGATGTGGCCCGACTCGATGCGGTGCAGGTCCAGCACATTGCCCAGCAGCAGCAGCATGCCCTGGGAAGCCTTGTGGGCCGCGGCCAGCGTATCGCGGTGGGGCAGGCCGAGTTTCTCGCGGTCCTGCGCCAGCTCCAGCAGGCCGATGATGGCGCTCAGGGGCGTGCGTATCTCGTGGCTGGTGGTGGACAGGAACAGGCTTTTGGCCCGGTTGGCGGCCTCGGCGCGCCGCTCGGCACGGCGCGTCCTGCGCATCTGGCGGCTCAGGTAAAAGCCCCAGACCAGGGAGGTGGCCGTGGCCAGCGCCAGCGCTGCCAGCAGCAGCAGCAGGCGCTGGCGGTGCTCGCGCCAAAAGCGCGTGCCGCTGCCGCTATCGCGCGGCGCCCACAGGCGCACGATTTCGGCCATTTCTTCGGGTGAGATGGACAGCTGGGCCTTCTCCAGAATGCTCAGAAGCTCGGGCTCGGCGGCATGCACGGCCAGGCTCACGGGGCGGGTGTAGTCCTCCAGGATGCCGGTGAGCTGCAACTGGTTGCCCAATTGCTGGGCGTTGGCATAGCGCGCTGCGTAGTCGTTGCCGACGAAGGCATCGCTGTCATCGGCTGCCACGCTGGCCAGGGCCTGGGCCAGGTCGGGATACAGCTGCAGCCGTATGCGCGGATGCTCGCGGCGCACCGTGTCTTCCAGGAAGAAGCCAGCCACCATGGCCACGCGCTTGCCCTCCAGTCCCTGCAGGTGGTGTATGCCCTTGTCACGCTGTGTGCCCGCATTCGCCTCGGGCCGGGCCATCACCACCACCGCGCTGCGCAGGTAGGGCGGCAGCAGCTTGATATTGGGCGATGCAATCGGCGGCGAGGTGTAGACGGGGGTGAGCAGGGCCTTGCCCGAGCCCAGAATGGCCTCGAGTTCGGTGTAGTTGCGTGCGGTCATGTAGTCGAACTGCAGGCCGGCGCGGTGGCTGATCAGGTCCAGGTAGTCGGGTCCTATGCCCTCGGCCTGGCGGTCGGCATCCAGCTGTCCCAGCGATCCCAGCGAGCTGTTGAGCACCACGGGAATGCGGGGGTGGGCATCCAGCCACTGCTTTTCCGAGGGTGTCAGGGCCACGCGGTCGCTTCCCAGCAGCGGACGGCGGCTGCCGCTCCAGCTGTGCAGAATGTCGTCGCCATGCTGCAAGGTGATGGCGGGCAGGGCCTGGTCCAGATAGGCCTTCAGCTGCGTATCGTCATGCCGCACCAGCATGCCGAAGCCCCGGCTTTCTATGGGGGCAAAGCCCTGCACGCGCAGGTTGAGCAGGTAGTTGGCGTGGATCAGGTAGTGCACCGTGACCGTGTCGCCGACGAAGCCATCGATCTCGCCCAGGCTCAGCGCCTCCAGCGCGCGGCGGGGTGTTTCATAGGTCAGCAGCTCGCTGAGAGGATAGGCGGCCGCAACCTGGGAGCGCAGCAGCTGGTCGGGCGTCATGGCCAGCCGCGCGCCCCGGCGCTCCGCGTCGAAGGGCGCATGCGAGAGCGACACCAGCACGGGCTGGCTGGGCAGGTAGGGCACGCTCAGGGCCAGGTCGGCGCGTTCGGCCTCCAGCTCGGTGCCCTCGCAGGCCAGGTCGATCTCGCCGCGCCGCAGCGCATCGAGCACGGCCACGCGCGATCCATAGGTCTTGAAGCGCACCGGGGCGGGAAACAGCAGTCCCAGGTGGTCGGCCGTGATGCCCTGGAAGCGCTCGCCATCGATCATTTCCAGGGGAGGATGGTCGGGCAGGGAAATGCCCACGGTCAGCGGCCCGCGCGCCTGCAGCCACTGGCGGTGCGCGGGCGTGAGCCAGGGTTTTGCACCGGCCGTGACGCGCGTGGCCAGCACCATGTCGGCGCCTGCAGCCAGGCCGGGCATGAGCAGGGCCAAGCCAAGCGCGCAGCCGGCCAGCAGCGGCGACCACGTGCGCCGCCATGCGGACAGCCGTATCTGCGCAGCTGTGGAAGTGAAAGTAAGGCCTGGTGTTTTCATGGAATCCCCCGATGGCGCTACCGCCGCCTGGCGGAGCTGACGGTCTGCCAAAACGGTCTAAACGCCGTTTCGGCAGCCAACAGGGGATTTTTAATGAAAACTAATGATTTTTATGAATCGATAGATTTTTGATTGCAGCAATCTCGCACTCAGGCGGCTGCGACCGCAGCGGTGAGCTGCGTCTGAGGTTCGGCCATTGCCCGTACGCCATGGACCACATCGCCAACGACGATGACGCTGGGGCTGCCCAGGCCCGTGTCGGCAATGCACTCCACCAGCGCGCCCAGCGTGGTCAGCGCGTGGCGCTGTTGTGGCAGGCTGGCGTGCTGGATCACGGCCACGGGCGTGGCTGCGGGCAGGCCATTGAGCAGCTCGGCGCGGATGTGCTCCACGCTGCTCACGCCCATGTAGATCACCAGGGTGAGCCGCGCATCGCGCGCGGTGGCGGCCAGCTGGCGCCAGTCGGTGCCGCTGTCGCCGGGCTTGGCGTGGCCCGTGATGAAGACCACGCCGTGCGCGCGGTCGCGGTGCGTGAGCGGGGCGCCCAGGCTGGTGAGCCCGGCCAGGCCGGCGGTGATGCCGTTGATGACCTGGACCTCGACGCCCGCTTCGCGCAGATGCTCCACCTCTTCGCCGCCGCGCCCGAAGATGAAGGGGTCGCCGCCCTTCAGGCGCACCACGGTCTCGCCCTCCTGCACGGCGCTCAGCATGAGCTTTTCGATGAAGGCCTGGGGCGTGCTCTTGCAGCCGCCGCGCTTGCCCACGTAGACGATGCGCGCCGTGGGCGCGGCATGGGCCACGATGGCGTCGCTGACCAGGTCATCGACCAGCAGCACGGTGGCGGCCTGTATGGCCTTGAGGGCCTTGATGGTCAGCAGCTCCGGGTCGCCGGGGCCGGCGCCGACCAGGGTGCAGGTGCCGCGCCGGGCGGTGTTCGCGGGGGTGTGGGACGGGGTCGTCATGGCGGGGCTCCGTTTTTTCTGGGGTATTCAGCGAATCTGATCGGCAAGGTGGACGATGTGTTCCACCTGGCGTGTGAGCGCGGGCGGCACGGGCAGCCGGCCCGCGAGAACGTCTTCGGTGTAGCGCGCCGTGGTGTCCACGTCGATCTCGGCGGGCAGGCCCGGCACGTCGGAGGCGGTGCCGCTTTGCTGCTCGGCCAGCAGCTGGTGGGCGCCTGCCACAAAGCCGTCGTAGCGCGGCAGCCGGCGCGGGTCGGCCGCGACCTCGCCTTCCAGCCCGCGCGAGAGCAGGACATTCATGCCCAATGTCCCGAAGGTGCCGTGCAGCATGGGCAGGTACTCGGGATGGGTGTAGGCCGTCACCAGCAGGCAGGGGCCGTCGCAGGGCGCCAGCAGCTTGACCACGCTGTGGCCCGGGTTGCGCAGGCCGATGACCTCGCGCACGGACAGCAGGCGCGCCAGGGCCGGGTGCAGATGTTCGGTATGGATATGGGCCACCTGGCCGCCGGCCAGGGCCTGGGGAGATGGCAGCGGCGCAATGCCCAGGGCCTGCAGCACATCGCTGGCCAGGATGCGGCGCGCCTCGGTGCGCATGCCGTGCAGCAGCACGGGCAGGCCTTCGCGCGCCAGCAGCAGGGCCAGCAGGGGGGTGAGCACGGGCAGGCGGCGCGCGCCGTTGTAGCTGGGCAGCACGATCACGGGGCGGCCATTGGCCGAGGCGGGAAAACGGGCGACGCGCGCATGCACGGCGTCCAGGAAGCCGCTCATCTCCTCGACGGTCTCGCCCTTGATGCGCATGGCGATGCAAAAGGCCCCGATCTCCAGGTCGCTGACGCCGCCGTCCAGCACCTGGCCGAACAGGTCGGCCGCCTGCGGGCGCTCCAGCGCCTTGGCTCCGCGTGCGCCGCGGCCTATTTCCTTGATGTATTGGCTGATGCCCATGGCGTTGCAATCGTGGGTGGAATCCTGTGGGGGCATATTTTCCCGCAGGTTTCATTACTTTTCGCTATATATGCAAACCCGTTGTTCCATCGCCTCTTTCATGCGGCCTCCTGGCTCTTCGCCAGGGGGATGTGGCGCACCAGACGCTTGAGCTCGGGCAGGCAGGAGCCGCAATTGGTGCCGCAGCGCAACCGGCCCTGCAGCGCGGCCAGGCGCGCGTCGTCGCTGCCCTCGCAGCGCGCAAGCGCGCCTGCGATGGCGGTCTCGTCCACATCGAAGCAGGTACAGACCTGGCGCGCACGCGGCTGGATGGCCAGCGGCGCCGAGCCCGAGGGCATGAGCAGCAGGCGGCCATAGTCCTGTGCCGGCATCTGGTCCTGCAGCAGGGTGGACAGCCAGCTGCCCGCGCGCGTGTCGCCCGCCAGCAGCAGGGCCTCGACCGTGGTGGACAGGCTGTGGCGGTCCAGCCGCAGCGCGCGGCTGTGCTGGCGGCGGCGGTCGGTGTAGCGCAGGGTGTCGGCGGCATCCAGGCCCAGCAGGGATTCGATCCGTGCGAGGACGGCCTCGCCCGGCGCCTCATGCGCGGCGGCGCGCAGCAGCACGCCGTGCCGGGCCCGGGCGGCGTCCTGCAGCGGGACGGCATTGCCGAAGGGCACGCAGCTGGCAAAGCCGAAGTGCGGCATGAGGGAGGACAACTGCTCGCGCACGGCCAGCACCCGGTCCTCGGGCAGCCAGGCCATGGCCAGCAGGGTCCAGGGCAGTTCGGCCTTTTGCAGCTTCACGGCCGTGTGCTTGAGTTCGGGCTGCTTGGAGCCGGGGCACAAGGCCGGTGTGGTCAGGGCATTGACGCCGCCCATTGAAGTGCCGCCCATTGAGGTGCCGCCCAGGTACTCGCCGCCCCAGTGCATGGCCATGAAGAGCTGGGAGGGCGTCAGCGTGTCGTCGGGCTGCACCGGCACCAGCAGGGCGCCGCGCCGGCTGCTCATCTGCACCAGGTCGCCCGCGCGCAGGCCGCGCTCGGCCATGTCCCGCGGGTGCATTTGCAGGCAGGGCTCGGCCGCATGGCCGAACAAACGGCCCAACTGGCCCGTGCGGCTCATGCCGTGCCACTGGTCGCGCAGCCGGCCCGTGGTCAGGCTGAAGGGATAGTGCGCATCGGGCGGCTCGGCCAGCGGCTGCCAGGGCAGCAGGGCAAAGCGTGCGCGGCCATCGGGCGTGGGAAAGCGGCCGTCTTCGTAGAGCCGTGCGCGGCCCTGGGCTGCACCTTCGGGCAGCGGCCATTGCTGGGGGCCTTGCGCGTCCAGCAGATCCCAGGACAGGCCGGTGATGTCCAGGTCACGCCCGCGCGTGCTCTCGCGGTGCTCGTTCCAGATGGCCTGGGCGCCGGCAGCGGCGTCTTCGGTGTCGTAGGGAAAGAGGCTGGGCCGGCCCGGGCGCAGCCGTGCCTCCATGCGCCGCGCGCAGTCCACGGCAATGCGCCAGTCATGGCGCGCGGCGCCGGGTGCGGCCACGGCGGGGCGCACGCGCGAGATGCGCCTTTCGCTGTTGGTCACCGTGCCGATCTTCTCGCCCCAGGTGGTGGCGGGCAGCAGCAGGTCGGCGTAGGCGCAGGTGGCGGTGGTGGCAAAGGCCTCCTGCACGATGACGAATTCGGCCCGCTGCAGCGCGCGCCGCACCAGGGCCTGGTCGGGCATGCTTTGCGCAGGGTTGGTGCAGGCTATCCACAGCGCGCGGATCTCGCCCTCGGCGGCGGCCTCGAACATCTCCACGGCGGTCTTGCCGGGGCGGGGCGGCACGGCGTCCACGCCCCACAGTGCGGCCACTTCGGCGCGGTGGGCCGGGTTGGCCAGGTCGCGGTGGGCCGACAGCAGGTTGGCCAGCCCGCCCACCTCGCGCCCGCCCATGGCATTGGGCTGGCCCGTGAGCGAAAACGGCCCCGCGCCCGCGCGCCCGATCTGGCCCGTGGCCAGGTGCAGGCCGATCAGCGCGGCGTTCTTGGCCGTGCCGTTGCTGCTCTGGTTCAGGCCCTGGCAGTACAGGCTCAGCGTGGCGCCACGGGCGGCGCCGCCGCGTGCATCCCCGCCCAGCGCAAACCATTGCGCGGCCTGGAACAGATCGTGCCGGGGCAGGCCGCAGAGCTCGCCCACGCGCTCGGGCGTGGCCTCGCGCACCAGGGCCTGAAGGTCGGCAAAGCCGCTGGTGTGGCGTGCGATGTAGGCCTGGTCCAGCCAGCCTTCCAGTTCCATGATGTGCAGCATGCCGTGGAACAGCAGGGTGTCGCTGCCCGGGCGCAGCGGCAGGAAGAGGTCGGCCATGCCGGCCGTGTCGGTGCGGCGCGGGTCGGCCACGATGATCTTCATCTGCGGCCGCGCGGCACGCGCCTGCTCGATGCGCCGCGTGAGCACGGGATGCGCCCAGGCCGCGTTGCTGCCCGCGATGAAAAGGCAGTCCGCATGGTCCACATCCTCGTAGCAGGCCGGTGGCGCGTCGGCGCCCAGCGTGAGCTTGTAGCCGGCCACGGCGCTGCTCATGCACAGGCGCGAATTGGTGTCGATGTTGTTGGTGCCGATCAGGCCCTTGGCCAGCTTGTTGAAGACGTAGTAGTCCTCGGTCAGCAACTGGCCGCTCACATACAGGCCCACGGCGTCGGGGCCGTGCTCCTGCACGATGGAGGCCAGCCTGCCGGCGGCCAGGTCCAGTGCGGCAGCCCAGCCCACATCCTGGGGCGCCGCGCCGCGCGTGGCACGCAGCGCGGGCTGCAGCAGCCGCGTCTGCTGTGCCAGGGCGGGCGAGGCCGTCAGGTGCAGGGTGCTGCCCTTGGTGCACAGGCGGCCGTGGTTGGCGGGGTGCGCCGGATCGCCGCGCACGCCCGTGATGCGCGCACCATCGCTTTCGATGAGGACGCCGCAGCCTACGCCGCAATAGGGGCAGGTGGATCGGGTTTCTTGCATGGTGGGCCTGGGGTGGATGAGGGAAGGGCAGGGCGCGAGGGCGGGCGCGGTCACGGGCCGCTGGCCGGGTCGGCCTGGCTGGCCTTGCTCGCTTGACTTTCGCCGAACATGAGGCGGTCGCGCAGTTCCTGCACTGCCACGCCATCGCGGAGCAGGCGGAAGTACCAGCCGCTGTCCTCGGTGTCGCCATACAGGCAGGCGCCGACCAGCCTGTCACCGCGCAGCACAAGCTTGCGGTACACGCCCGCGCCGGGGTCGCTGAGCACGATTTCCTCCGTGCCCTCGTCGCCGCGGAAGTCGCCCGCGCTGAACAGATGGATGCCCGTGACCTTGAGCTTGGCCGAGGTCTGCGAGCCCGGATAGCGGCCGATGCCCATCTCCGCCAGGTGGTTGGCCAGCACCTTGCCCTGCTCGAACAGCGGCGCCACCAGCCCGTAGGCCACGCCCCGGTGCGCCGCGCACTCGCCCACGGCGTAGATGCGCGGGTCGGTCACGGTCTGCAGCGTGTCGCTGACCACGATGCCGCGCTGCACGTGAAGGTGCATCTGCTCGGCCAGCGTGGTCTCGGGCCGGATGCCCACGGCCATGACCACCAGCGAGGCCGGTGCCTCGCGCCCGTCCTGCAGGTGCACGCAGGCCACGCGGCCCTGGCCGTCGCCCGTCAGCGCCCGGGTCTGGGCCTGCATCAGAAAGCGCATGCCGCGCTCGGCCAGCGAGGCCTGCAGCAAGGCGGCGGCGGTCTCGTCCAGCTGGCGGTCCAGCAGGCGCTCGCCCGCATGCACCACGGTAACGTCCATGCCGCGCTTCATGAGTCCGTTGGCGGCCTCCAGGCCCAGCAGGCCGCCGCCGATGACCACGGCATGGCGGTGGCTGGCGGCCGCCGCGATCATGGCCTGGGTGTCGGCAATGTCGCGGTAGCCCAGCACGCCTTCCAGCTCGCGCCCGGGCACGGGCAGCATGAAGGGGCGCGAGCCCGTGGCCAGGATCAGCCGGTCGTACTCGGCGCTCACCGGCTGTCCGGCCGCGTCCACGGCGTGCACCACGCGGCGCGCGCGGTCGACTGCGTGCACGCGGCAGCCCGCATGCAGGGTGATGCCGTGCTGCGCATACCAGGACCAGTCGTTGAGGATGATCTCGTCGAGCCGCTGCTCGCCCGCCAGCACGGGCGACAGCATGATGCGGTTGTAGTTGGGGTGGGGCTCGGCCCCGAACACCGTGATCTCGTAGAGGTCGGGCGCGATCTTGAGCAGCTCCTCCAGCGTGCGCACGCCGGCCATGCCGTTGCCCACCATCACCAGCCTGGATTTTTTCATCGTGCCCCCGTTGCGGTTCGGAAAACAAAAAAGGCGTCCCCACGCTGCGCGGCCGATGGCTGCGCGCGGGGTGACGCCTTTGTCCCGGGCCGTGGCACGTCGTTGCGCCTGGCCCTGCGGCCCTCCATGGCCATCCCGGGATTTAGCAAGCTGCGTGCCAGGCCTGCTGCCCTGTGGCGACCGATTGCCCGCAGACGCGAGCCCGCGCGGCCGTGCCAGGCTGGTGCGCCGCATGCATCAAAGCGGTGCGCGTGCTATCGATACGGTCCTATCAGATGTCTGAATCCAATGGAGGTTTTGTTTTTATTTGTTTCAAATGTGGCGGTTCGGGGTAAAAACTTTGAACTCCGGCCAGCGGCTCGCTGGGCCGGATGGGGCACGCAGGATTTTTCTTCTTCAAGGGAGGGATGCCTATGAGAGTGAATCTGCCGGTCAGTACGCGCGAGTACTCGTTTCCCAAGGGCCAGACCCTGGTCTCCACCACGGACCTGAAGGGCCGCATCCTCTACTGCAACCCGATGTTCATCGAGGTCAGCGGCTACGAGCGCGAAGACCTGCTGGGCCAGCCCCACAACATGATCCGCCACCCCGACATGCCCGAGGAAGCCTTCCGCGACATGTGGGAGACCATCTCGGCGGGCCTGCCCTGGTCCGCCCCCGTGAAGAACCGGCGCAAGAACGGCGACTTCTACTGGGTCATGGCCAATGTCACCCCGCTGATGGATGGCGACCGGCCCTCGGGCTACATGTCGGTGCGCACCGAGGCCACGCGCGAGCAGACCGATGCGGCCGAGCGCCTCTACGCCACCATGCGCGCCGAGAAGGACGCCGGGCGCCGGGTCCACGTGCTGCGTGCCGGCCACCTGCTGCGCAACAACCTGCGCGGCCGCCTGGCCAGCGCATTGAGCCTGGGCCTGGCCGGCAAGCTGGTGCTGATCTTCTTCATGGTGGTGGCGGCGGCCTTTGGCGCGGCGCTGGCCGGTGGGCATACGCTGGACGCATGGTCTGCGCTGGCCTGGCTGGCGGTCTGCATCTTCACGGGCCTGGCCGGGGCCTGGGCCTACCGGCTGACCGTGGCGCCGCTGGCGCAGATGGTGCTGCTGGCCAACCGCCTGGCGGCCGGCGACCTGACGCAGACCATACGCATCACGCGCAAGGACGTGGTGGGCGATCTGCAGAAGGCGCTGAGCCAGCTCAACGTGAACCTGCTGTCCATCGTGCGCGATGCGCGCGAGGAAAGCGACAAGATGCAGATCTCCAGCCGGGAAATCGCGCAGGGCAACCATGACCTGTCCGCGCGCACCGAAACCCAGGCGGGCAACCTGCAGCAGACGGCGGCCTCCATGGAGGAGATCACGGGCACCGTCAAGCACACGGCCGACTCGGCCCGCCAGGCCACGGACCTGGCCGCCCAGGCCAGCGAGGTGGCCGAACGCAGCAGCGGCGCCGTCGATGGCGTGGCCGCCACCATGAAGCAGATCCAGGCCGCGTCGGGGCGCATCGGCGAGATCACGCAGCTCATCGACTCCATCGCCTTCCAGACCAATATCCTGGCGCTGAACGCTGCCGTGGAGGCCGCGCGCGCAGGCGACCAGGGCCGGGGCTTTGCGGTCGTGGCGGCCGAGGTGCGCAGCCTCTCGCAGCGCACGCTGGCGGCGGCCAAGGAGATCCGCGAGCTCATCGACGACTCCGCCGCCAAGGTGCTGGACGGCAACCAGAGGACCGAGGTGGCGCAGAAGACCATGATCGAATCGCTGGATCTGGTGCGGCGCGTGAGCCTGCTGATCGGCGAGATCCACAGCGCCTCCAGCGAGCAGCTCAGCGGCATCTCGCAGGTCAACGCGGCCGTGGCGCATCTGGACAGCATCACGCAGCAGAACGCGGCCCTGGTCGAGCAGAACGCGGCATCGGCCATGGCCTTGCAGGCCCAGGCGCAGACCGTGTCGGAAACCGTGCAGGTGTTCCGGCTGGACGCCACGGGCCGCTCGCCTGCCGCAGCGGGCGATGCCGTGGCCCTGCGCCGGTCCATGAAGGCCCAGGCACAGAGCCCGGCAGGCGGCCAGGCACGCAGCCAGGCACGCAACCAGGTGCAGAGCCCGCCACAGATGCGGCAGGCGCGCGCGCAGCCGCAGAGGGTGCTGACCACGACCTGACCCCTGCGGGTTCCTGCGGCCGCTGGAAAACATCGTTGACACTTGGACGCGGCGCCGTCATGTGCGCTGCGCCGGCTTGCGCATACCATGTGGCTTTGCGTTGACCGGGCGACCGGATGAAGGAACGACCATGAACTCCAGCTCTTCCCTGGCCGCCGAACTGATGGCCCAACTGCAGGGCGCGCCCATGCAGCAGATGGCGGACCAGATCGGCGCCAGCCCCGCCCAGACCGAAAGCGCCGTGGGCGCGGCCCTGCCCGTGCTGCTGGCCTCGCTGGGCCGCAATGCGGCCGATCCGCAGGGCGCGGCCAATCTCTTCGGCGCGCTGCAGCGCGACCATGGCGCGGCCAGCGGCGGCGGCGCCGGTGGCCTGGACCTCGGCGGCCTGCTGGGCTCGCTGCTGGGCGGCGGCGCAGGCGCGGGCGGCAATGCAGGTGGCGGGCTCGATGGCGCGGCCATCCTGGGCCACATCCTGGGCGGCAACCAGCAGCGCGCGCAGGACGGACTGGGCCAGGCCACGGGCCTGGGCAGCGGCGGCGCGGCCCAGCTGCTGCAGCTGCTGGCCCCCATCGTCATGTCCTTTCTTGCACAGCGCGTGAGCGCAGGCGGCATGGACGCCGGCGGCCTGGGCCAGGTGCTGGGCCGCGAGCATGCGCAGGCCCAGCAGCAGGGCGGTCTGGGTGGTGGTTTGCTGGGCAGCCTGCTCGATCAGGATGGCGACGGCCAGGTAGGTCTCAGCGATCTGGTGAAGATTGGTGGCAGCCTGCTGGGCGGCCGCCGCTGAAGGGCCGCATTCACTGAATCGGGCAGGGCCGGTGCGTGTGCATACACGCGCTGGCCCTGTTGCTTTTTGGGCGCAGTTCGGATGACACTAGAACCGAATTGGCGAACGACTGAAAGGCACCCATGACAGCAGTTGCAGACATTCTCAAGTCCAAGGCCAGCGGCGCGGTGTACAGCATCGCGCCTACCGATTCCGTGCTCGACGCGCTGCGGCTCATGGCCGACAAGGGCATTGGCGCCCTGCTCGTGATGGAGGGCAGCGAGATCGCAGGCATCGTCACCGAGCGCGACTACGCGCGCAAGATCGCGTTGCTGGGGCGCACCTCGGGCGCCACCCTGGTGCGCGACGTGATGACGCGCGACGTGCTCTTCGTCGGCCCCACCCAGACCACGCAGGAATGCATGGCGGTGATGACCGAGAACCGGCTGCGCCACCTGCCCGTGGTGGACGAGGGCGGCAAGCTGCTGGGCCTGATCTCCATCGGAGACCTGGTCAAGGACATCATCTCCGAGCAGAAGTTCATCATCGAGCAGCTGGAGCACTACATCTCGGGCCGGCACTGAGCCGGGGCTCGGCCTGCCCGCCATGGGCAGGGTCTCGAAGGCGGCAGGACCTGCAAAGGTTCAGGCCGCCTTTTCCACATGCCCCTGGCGTGTGTAGAGGAAGTCGATCACCGCCTTGCGGCACTCGCGGTAGCGGTCGTCCTCGGCCAGCGCCACGCGGTTGCGCGGCCGGGCGATGCCGACTTCCAGCACCTCGCCGATGGTGGCTGCCGGGCCGTTGGTCATCATCACGATCTTGTCGGACAGCAGCACGGCCTCGTCCACGTCGTGGGTGACCATGACCACGGTGCTTTGCGTGCGCGCCACGATCTCCAGCAGCTCGTCCTGCAGCTTGGCGCGCGTGAGCGCATCGAGCGCGCCGAAGGGCTCGTCCATCAGCAGCACCTGCGGCTCCATCGACAGCGCGCGCGCAATGCCCACGCGCTGCTTCATGCCGCCCGAGATTTCGCCGGGCCGCTTGTGCGCGGCATGGGCCAGGCCCACCAGCTCCAGCGCGGCCAGGGTGCGTGCCTTGAGCTGGGTGCGGCTTTCCGTGCGGCCATAGACGCGCTCCACGGCCAGGTGGATGTTGCCCTCGCAGGTCAGCCAGGGCAGCAGCGAGTGGTTCTGGAAGACCACGGCGCGCTGGGGCCCGGGGCCCTTGATCTCCTTGTTGGCGCACAGCAGTACGCCCGTGGTGGGCGTGGTCAGGCCCGCGATCAGGTTCAGCAGGGTGGACTTGCCGCAGCCCGAGTGGCCGATCAGCGAGACGAACTCGCCCCGCGCAATGGTCAGGTCGATATTGCGCAGCGCCGGAAACAGGCCCTTGGCGGTCTTGAAGCTCTGCTCCACGCCCTGGACCTCGATGAACTTGGACGATGCATTCATGCCTTCACCTCTTCGAACGTAAATGCCGTTGCCAGCTTGACCAGGGCCATCTCCAGCAGCAGGCCCACGATGCCGATCACGAAGATCGCGATGATGATGTTCTTGACGTTGAGGTTGTTCCACTCGTCCCAGACCCAGAAGCCGATGCCCACGCCGCCGGTGAGCATCTCGGCCGCGACGATGACCAGCCAGGCCGTGCCCACGGCCAGGCGCACGCCGGTCAGCATGTAGGGCAGCACGGCCGGGAACAGGATGGTGGTGGCGATCTTCCATTCGCTGAGGTTGAGCACGCGCGCCACGTTCATGTAGTCCTGGGGCACGCGCTGCACGCCCACGGCGGTGTTGATGAGCATGGGCCAGATCGAGCAGATGAAGATGGTCCAGATGGCCGCCGGGTTGGCGCCCTTGAAGACCAGCAGGCCGATGGGCAGCCAGGCCAGCGGCGACACCGGGCGCAGCAGGCTGATCAGCGGGTTGAACATGCGCGACAGAAAGTTGAAGCGCCCGATCACGAAGCCGGCCGGAATGCCGACCAGCGCCGCCAGGCCAAAGCCCACGGCCACGCGCTGCAGCGAAGCCAGCACATTCCAGCCCACGCCCTGGTCATTGGGGCCGTTGCGGTAGAACGGGTCGCTGAAAATCTCCACCGCCTGCTGCCAGGTCGCCAGGGGCCCCGGAATGCTCTGGCCCGAGCCTGCAGCCACCAGGGACCACACGCCCACCAGCAAACCCAAGCCGCACAGCGGCGGCAGCACGGCCAGCCAGAAGGCACGCGAGAGCGCTGCCCAGTCGCGCGGGGCGGCGGGCGCCTGGGCCTGGGTGGCCGGCGCGGCTGGAGCGGCGGGCCCTGAAGCCTGCGCGGAGATCGGTGTGGAAGCGGCTGCCGGCGCGGCAGCGGATTCGGCCGGGAAGTGGAAGACGGCGCTGACCATGGTGTGTTCCTCTGTGGGGTGGGGCTTCAAAGGGGATCTCTCAGGCCTTGATGGCAAAGCTGTCTGCGTACTTGCGCGGATCCTTGCCGTCCCAGACCGTGCCATCCATGAGCTTGCTGCTGCGCATCTCCGCCTTGGGCAGCGGGGCCTTGGCGGCGGTGGCGGCCTGCTGGTAGATGTCCAGGCGGTTGATGGAGCGGGCCACGCCCAGGTAGTCGGGGTGGTCCTTGAGCAGGCCCCAGCGCTTGTGCTGGGTCAGGAACCACATGCCGTCGGACAGGTAGGGGTAGCCCACGCTGCCGTCGCCGTAGAACTTCATGTGGTTGGGGTCGTCCCAGGTCTTGCCCATGCCGTCCTGGTAGCGGCCCAGGATGCGCTGGTTGATGGCATCCACGCCGGTGTTCACATAGGCCTTGCCGGCGATGGTCTCGGCCATGCGGGTCTTGTTGGCCAGGCTCTCGTCGATCCAGCGGCCGGCCTCGATGATGGCCGCCGTCACGGCGCGTGCCGTGTTGGGGTTCTGGCGTGCGAACTCGGCCGTGGTGCCCAGCACCTTTTCGGGGTGGTCCTGCCAGATGGACTGGGTGGTGGCGGCCGTGACGCCGATGCCGTCCATGATGGCGCGGTGGTTCCAGGGCTCGCCCACGCAAAAGCCGTCCATGTTGCCCACGCGCATATTGGCCACCATCTGCGGCGGCGGCACGGTGATGACCTTGGCATCCTTGAGCGGGTGGATGCCGTTGGCCGCCAGCCAGTAGTACAGCCACATGGCATGCGTGCCCGTGGGAAAGGTCTGGGCAAAGGTGTATTCGCGCTTTTCGCCGGCCATCAGCTTGGCCAGGCCCGCGCCATTGACGGCACCCTTGTCGGCCAGCTTCTTCGACAGCGATATGGCCTGGCCGTTGTGGTTGAGCGTCATCAGCACGGCCATGTCCTTCCTGGCGCCGCCCACGCCCAGGTGCACGCCGTAGACCAGGCCGTAGAGCACGTGGGCAAAGTCCAGCTCGCCGTTGACCAGCTTGTCGCGCACGCTGGCCCAGCTCGCTTCCTTGGAGGGAATGATCTTGACGCCGTACTTCTGATCGATCCCCAGCACCGAGGCCATGACCACGCTGGCGCAGTCGGTCAGCGGGATGAAGCCGATGCGCACCTCTTTCTTCTCTGGCGCATCCGAGCCGGCCGCCCAGGCGCCATGGTGTCCCAGCTGGGTGTAGAGCGCCGCACCGCCTGCCAGCGTGCCGGCCTGGCGCAGAAAGTCGCGCCGGGGCAGGGCCGGGCCGGCGGTGAGAGGGCCTGTGGTGGGCTTGGGGCTTGACGCCATGGCGGAACTCCTTCGATCGTCGGGAATGGAACACTTGCAAACGGGCCCTGCTCCAAGC
>NZ_JAELTK010000072.1:0-33348 GCF_016428765.1 Delftia sp. ASV31 | reverse complement strand
CGGAATAGCTAGACCCACTACTTACAGGTACTAGCGGGTAACTCCGTGGAGGTTCGAGTCCTCTCCTGGGCACCCAACATGAAAAGGCCGCTGCACACCCAACGGCCATTTTCTTTTCTGATCGCTGAAAGCCGATGGCAAGGGCATCTCGCCAAGAAAAGTTCAGGAAAATCTTTGCAAACCTGCCCGGCACATCGCTTTCACGCTATATAATTTGCGTACTCTGAAATGCCCAGGTGGCGGAATTGGTAGACGCACTAGTTTCAGGTACTAGCGGGTAACTCCGTGGAGGTTCGAGTCCTCTCCTGGGCACCAAACATGAAAAGGCCGTCGCACATGCAACGGCCTTTTTTCTTTGCCTCGCCGGCAGCGTCGCAAGCCCCTGCACAATCCCGCAGAAATTTCTCAAAAACTTGGGAAATCGGCCTCAGACGGAGATTTCGCGCTATATAATTTGCTCACTCTGAAATGCCCAGGTGGCGGAATTGGTAGACGCACTAGTTTCAGGTACTAGCGGGTAACTCCGTGGAGGTTCGAGTCCTCTCCTGGGCACCAAACATGAAAAGGCCGTTGCACACGCAACGGCCTTTTTTCTTGGGCGCTGCAGACGCATCGACCCCAGAAGGTCGCATCCATGGCGCAAAAAAAAGGGAGCCAGCGGCTCCCTTCCTGGATGAGAGGATCACCTCCCGTGCATCACTTGCGCAGCAGTTGCTTGAGCACGTTCTGCAGGCGGCGCGCGCTGGCATCATCGCGCGGCGATGCCAGCACCCGGGCGGCATCGTTGCCCCAGGTTTCCTGCGGAGCAGGATCGTTGCGGCGCGTCAGCAGCTGCAGCTGCAGGGCACGGCGGGCGCTCAGATGTTCCGCAGGTGTGGGAACGTCGGCGGCCATTTCAAGGCGCAGCAGGGCTTCGCCCGCGTCTCCCTTGGGAGCCTGGCCGAGGGCCTGCGACCAGGCGCTGCGCACTTGTGCAGACACGCGGCTGCCAAGCTGCTGTGCAGCCGGCATCTGGGAAGCATCACGCGACTCCCACGCAGCCATCAACTGGGTCAGTGCTTCACCATGGGCCTGGGCCGCGAGCTTGCGCAGGGCGTCCTGGGCATGTTCCAAGGCTTCACGCTGGGCGCGGAAGGCGGGGCCCGCCAGGCGCGGTCCGCGCTCCTCGCGCGGCTCGCGGCTGAAGCGGCCACTGTCGCGGCTGTCTCGGCCATCCCGGCCGTCGCGGCCACGGCCACCATCGCGGCGGTCGCCAGGACGGGCAGCGCGTGCACCGCCCTCTTCCTTCTTCATGCCAGGACGATCGTCGCCGCGCACGGCAACCACGGGGCGCACCGGCACCGGCTTGGCTTCGGACTCTTCCGAACCCGCTGCAGCAGCGGCGGGCTCCTGTGCTGGCTGGGCCGCATTCACGGAAGCATCGGCACGGCCACGCAGCGCTTGCTCCAGGGCCTCCACCGCAGCGCGGATTTGCTGCACGTCACCCGAGGTGTTGGCAGCTTCCACGGCCTGAGACGCTTCCAGCACGCGGCGATCATGGTCGCTGAGTGCCACGGCTGCGGCGCGGGGGCCCCGCTCGGTGCCCTTGCGGTTGAAGGCTTCGTCCAGCGGCTTGCGGAAGGCATCCCAGAGCTTTTGCTCGTGCTTGCGATCCAGAGGCACGGCCTGCGCCTCGGCCTGCCAGCGCTGCTGCAGGGCCTTGACGGCGTCGATGCGCAGGCTGGGCGCTGCGCCCAGAGCGGTGGCTTCGTCGATCATGGCGTGGCGACGCTGCAGGCTGGCCTTTTGCGCGGCATGCAACGGAGCCTCGGCCAGGGCCATGGCCTGCTTGAACTGGGGTTGCAGTTCGGCAAACAGCTTCTCGCCGATGTGCCCGCTTTCACGCCAACGTTCAGCGAACTGGCGCAGTGCGCGCGCCGCGCCCTTGAGATCTTCGCTGGCAGACTGCTGTGCTGCCCAGGCCTTGATCTCTTCGATCAGCGCCAGGCGCTGTGCCTTGGACTGGGTGGTTTCGGTGCGCAGCTTATCGTGCCAGGACTCGACCACCTTGTGGGCCGTGTTGCAGGCTTCGTCAAACTTCTTCCACAGTGCGTGGTTGGCTGCGCTGCCCTGGTCGGCCAGCTTCCATTGCTCGCGCAGGCTGCGCAGCGATTCCTGGATCTTGCGGCCACCCAGCGCCTGGCCTTCAGGGCGGTTCAGCAGGGCTTCGGCCTTGGCAACCAGTTCCTCGCGCAGCTTGTCGGCGTTCTGGCGCGGCCAGCCCTCGGACTCGCCAGCTGCCAGAAGGGCCTCATGCACCTTGGTGACCAGTGCATCGTCCACCAGGCGGCCATGGGCCTTGATGGCGGCGCGCACGGCCTGCACGGCGGCGGAACCCGCCTTGCTTTCGCCTGCAGCCGTCTCGGCCTGGAGCTGCTCCAGCGCCTGGGTCAGTGCACTGCTGGCGGCAGCCACTTGCTCAGGCGATGTCTTCGCCTTGGGCTGGGCTGCGCTGCGGGCAGCGGGAGCGGGCTTGGACGGCTCGGCAGCCGCTGCCTCGGGAGGCAGGCCACGCGCCACGCGCAGCTCATCGGCCCACACGGGCACGGTGGGCAGCGGAGCGGCTTCGTCGGCGGCGGCAGCTTCGGTGAGCGCCAGTGCAGACTGGAAGGCATCCCAGACCAGGATCAGCTGTGCGCTGGCGGCTTCCAGCTGGGGCGGGAAACGTCCGTCCACGCTGGCCCAGTTGTCATCGCCAGTCAGTTCGCCGGCCTGCTCCTGCCAACGGGCCACGTCGGCGCGCAGGTTGTCGAGCACAGCCTGGGCATCGCGCCAGGGCTTGGTGGACAGGACCTCGATGCGCTGGGCCAGCAAAACGGCCACTTCGCGCTGGACCTGCACGCGGTGCTGCAGCTCTTCGATGGCCTTGACACGCTCGGCCAGCTGGGCCTTGTGCTGCGACAGAGGTTCACGCGACAGCGGTGCGCCCGCCTTGGCGGCGTCGCGCTGCCAGGCGATGGCGTCGGCGGCATTGAAGGGCGATGCGACCAGCAGCGCCTGGGCCTTTTCAGCCCACTCCACTGCGATCTTTTCCTGGTCCTTGGTGCGGCGGATCTCGTCCAGGCGCTCACGCACGGCACGGGCCGCGCCCTTGTCGCGCGCGCTCAGTTCCTTGAGGACGTCCTGCAATTGCTCGACCGAAGGCTGGGTTGCCAGCCAGTCGCGGATGCGCGCGGCGCGATCACCCGAGGTTTCGGCGGAGAAGGCACCGCCCGTGAGCACATCCAAGGGGTGTTGTTCGGGATTCTTGGCAGAAGCAGGGCTCACTTCAGGTGCATCGGACATGGTGCTGCGGGGGGAAAGAGAAGACATGAATCAATCGTTGAATGTCTGGCTGCCGCGGGCCGCCAGACGCGGCCGGCCAGGCCGCATGCGGGCATGCTAGCCGGACCGGGAAAACCATATTCTCGCCGTTATTTGAAGCGGAGCCAAAACCGGGCTACTGCGTGGACAGGCTGAGCTGGGCGCGCGGACTCCATTCCTGGTCGTCGGAGTCCAGTTTTGGAGCCCCCAGAAACAGGCGTTCAAGCGGCAACTGCTGCTGGGCAAGGTAGTCGCGCACGGCCACGGCGCGGGCCAGCGCCAGTTCGCGCATGGCGTCGTCGGGCACGGCAATCTGCTCCAGCAGCAGACTTCGCATCTGGTCGGTGGGCAGGTCCTTGGCCATGCCGATGACATTGCGCGGCTTGGCAAAGTCGGCGCGACTGTACAGAGCCTTGGTCAAGGCCGGCACTTCGGAGGCAGGCAACTCGGTCACGGACTCTGCCGATTTGCCGTCGCGCAGCACCTGGCGGCGTTTCTGGGCGAGCAGCAGGCGATCGAGCTCCGCCTGCTTCCAGGCCTCTTTGTCCTGCGCCTCGCGCGCCTCGCCGATCACGGTGAGCTTGAGGGCCGGGCGCTCCTTGAGGGAGGCAACCACCTTGTCCAGGCTCTCGCGGGCCTTGCCCTCGATCTGGGCACGCCCCGGCGCAAAGGCCACCACGCCCGATTCGCTGCCGCCCCCAAAAGCGCCCGACAGCAGCGAGAACGGCGAGGTGATGGCCTTCATGATCAGGTTGCCAATGATCTTGAAGATGACCGGCGCCAGCCTGAATTGCGGGTCGTTAAGTGAGCCGCTGACCGGCAGGTCCAGGTCGATGACTCCGTTGCGGTCAGCCAACAGCGCCACCGCCAGGCGCACGGGCAGCGAGGCGGGCGCGCCTTCGACGGCTTCGCCGAAGGTGAGCTGATGCAGCACCAGCTTGTTGCGCGCCGTGAGCTGGCCATCGGGCTCGATCTTGTAGTTGACGTCCATGCTGAGCTTGCCGCGCTCGATCCCGTGGCCCGCGTACTTGATGGAGTATGGCGACAGCGGGGGCAGTTCCAGGTCACGCATCTGGGCACGTATGTCCAGGGCCAGCGGCTTGGCCAGGGGATTGACCTGGCCGGTGATCTCCAGCGAAGCCGTGCCCTGGGCGCGGCCGCGCAGTTCCACATCCGCCAGTTGCGGCGCCTGCTGGCTGGCAGGCTGCTCGGACGAGAAGGTGCTCAGGCGCCCCGCCAGCTCGCTGAGGTCGGCCGAGTAGTTGGGCTGGATGAAGTAGTCGGAGAACTGCACCCTGCCGCCCGTCAGCACAATCGGCCCGATCTTGATGACGGGCGCAGGCCCGGAGGCAGCCTGCGGCGGCGCCGGTTCGGCGGAAGCCGCCGTGCCATCCGCGGCCTGCGTGGCGTTCTGCTCAAGGGACTGCTGGGACTTCGCCGATTTGACGATGTCCTGCAGGTTGATGCGCCCATTGCGCTGCACGATGACGCGCGCAAAGAAGTCGCTGAGCGCCGTCTCGCGCACGCTCAGGCGCAGCGGCTGGGCGGGCTGCATCTGCAGGTCCAGGCCGCGCACGGCCAGCGTCTTCCAGGCCACGAGTTCATCGCGCAGGCCGAGTCCCAAGGCAACCGACTGGGCCTTGGCCCGGTCGGCCGTGGACTCGCTGAGCACGGCAGCCACGGCGCCTGCCGCCGTGCGTGGCGCGCCCTGCCCTGCGGTCTCGCCCGCCGCTTGCACGGGAGAGGCCAGCGCGGAGCGCATGCGCAGATCCACGAGCTCGACATCCCCCTGCACCGCCAGCTCGGGGCCGGCCGGTTGGCTGACAAAGCGCAGTTGTCCGAGGAAATTGCCGTCGGCACGCACCAACTCCACATTGAGCATGTCGGCAAAGTAGGGCTCCAGCGCATGCAGCGGCAGGCTGCGCGCCTGCAACTTGCCCTGAAGCGACAGCGGCGCCAGCCCCAGGTCCCCCCGCAGGCTCAGCGAGCCCGCCTGGACACGCCGGCCCGAGCTGACCTGCGCGGACAGCTCCAGCGGCGTGGGCGCGGATTTTGCGGCCAGCGGCTCGATGGCGCCCATGCGAAGGCGCAGTGAACCCAGGTCCAGCGACACGGTGCGCGCCGAATCCGCGTTGCGCACGGGCGCTTCGTCACGCAGCGCAATGGCGCCGCCATCGACCTCCACCGCCTGCAGCTTCAGCCCCCAGGGCCGGGACTTGTCCTTGCCGGCGTCCTGCGATGCGGGTGCCGAGGAGGCGGGCGGCAGCCATTGCTCGTACATCCACCGGCCCTGGGCATCGCGCAACACGGCCAGCTGGGGCTTTTGCAGTGCCAGGCGGCCAACGGAGACCTGCTGGCTGGCCAGATTGACCTGCACCTGCTCCAGCTGCAGGTGCGCGATATCGACGGGCGCGGCCTTGTCCTTGAGGCTCAACTGCTCCACGCCCAGCCCGGCCACCTGAACCACCATGGCGGAGCCGTTCCAGCCCAGGCCGGCGTCGGTGCTCAACAGACCCGTCAGCTCGGGTTTGAGATGGGCGGACAGGTACGGTGCTGCCAGTTGCAGCGGCAATTGCCGCGCGGAGATGGCCAGTTGGCCCTGCTTGTCGGTCAAGGCCCCGCTCAGCTGCAACTCGGCAGGTTTCGCCCCCTCCCCCGCCGATTCGGGCTGCACCTGCATGCTGGCAGCAAGCTGCAGCGGTTGCTCCAGGGGCCAGCGGATATCGCGCACCTGCAACGACAGCTCGCGCGCCTGCAGCGCAGCGCCCGACTTTCCAGCGTCGGGAGCGGCATCGCGCCAATGCACCGTGGCATGGGCAACGGACAGCCTGTCCAGGCTGACCTTCCACGGCTGGGGCGCGTCGGAGGCAGGCTTTTCCGCTGCCGGCCTGGCATCCGGGGAGGAAGCACCCCCCATCGCCGTCCAATTGATGCGGCCTTGCGCATTGCGGGCCGCAAAAATCTCGGGAGCGCTCCACTGCACGGACTCCAGCTCCGCAACCGACTGCAGCGGCTGCACGTTCTTGAGCACGGCGGCCAGGCGCTCGAAGCGCAGCAGGGGGGCGCCGTCGCGGTCGTGCAGCTCGGCGCCGGACAGGCTGACCTCCCCGGTGATGCGGACCACGGCCTGCTCGGCCTGCTCAAAGGAGATGTGCAGGTTGGCATCCAGCACGCCGGAACGCGGCTTGACAGGCGCGGTGACGGGCACATAGCCCAAATAAGGTGTCAGGTCCACGCCCTGCCAGCTCAGATCGACAGCGGTCTGGCGCTGCTCGGTGAAGGGCGTGCTCTGGGCGCTGGATTCAAACCGGCTGCCGTTGAGCGCGAAGGACAGGTGCGGGAGCACCTTGATCTCGCGCTTGGACTCCAGGTTGCTGATGAAGGGCAGGCGAAGCTGCAACTGCTCGAGCATGTGCTGGCGCCGCTGGACCTCGTCCTGCAATTCCACGCGGCCGTCGCGCAGCGCAATGTTGTACAGCGCAAAGCCCACGGGTTTGGAGGGCGGCGTGTCGCCGGGTTCGGCCAGCCTGGCCAGCACATCGTCCACATCGAAATGCCCCAGGCTCTGCTGGGTCAGGCGCAGCACCGGCGCATCGACCTCGATGGCATCCAGCACCGGCGCCAGCCGAAACAGCGACTGGATACTGGCATTGACATAGATACGGTCGATCTGAAGCTGGGGGGGCGAAGATGAAGACGGCACGGACTCCGGCGCCGCGCCTTCCGCCTGGCTCCTGGCAATGCTCAGGTCCCGCAGGGTCAGCTCCAGCGACCAGGGCCGGAACTCCACTGCACCCACACGGACCTGACGGCCCAGCTTGGCCGATGCCTGCTTTTCCAGTTGACTCTTGGCCACAACGGGCACCAGCGCCCACAGCAGCAGCCACAGCAAAAGGAACGCCACAAGGGCGATGGCCAGCCTGCGCAGCCAGCGGTGCTTGAAGAGAGATTGCATGGGGCTCTGGTAACTAGTACAGCCCATCCTGGGACACAGGACAGGGCAACGGCTGCATTGCACCAGAAATTGGGGCGGCAGCAACGGCTGGGTCCGCACCACGGCACATTTCTTGACGTTGCGGCCATGCTTGAACGACAAAGCCCGGAAGCCGTGAGCCGGCTTCCGGGCTTTACGGCGGGCACAAGTCCCGACCGTTTTCCGCAGTCAAGGAGAGGATGGTCCTTGCTGCTTGGAAGCAAGAGATTGCTTCCAGGAAGGCCGCGGAAGAAGACTTGAACCACGGTGTCCGCACTATCGAACACCACTTTTACCTGTCTTCCACCTTGGCGAGACGACTGCAGGAGCAGTCGCCTCCAATATAGAAGGACGCCGGGTCGGCCTGCCAGTGCTTTTGCATTTCATTGCAATTTCATGACGCACTCTGAAAACGGCGGAAGCGGCGTACATCGGTAGCACGCCACCCGCTCTTCAAGAGCTCAAAACTGTGTTTGCATCCATGGTTTGTTATTATTCATTGATCTAAAAAGTTGATTTCATAGTGTTGACCGTGTATTTGGTGAACTCCTAGAATCCGCCAGCGCTCGAATAGAGCGTTTTTTGTTTCTGCTGCCTCACGACTGAGCAGATCCCGCAGGCCTACAACGCAATGGCGCACCAAGCGCCAGCCTCCCGGATCCGCAGCACCCAATCCAGGGTGTCAGCCTCACCGGCCTTCGCTTCGGCGAAGGCCGTTTCGGGTTGGTGCCCCTAGAAAGGAAAAAGCTATGCCAGCGTCAGGAAAATTTTTCGCCGCCGCGCGAACGTTCGCCATCGATGTGGCCAACGGTTTTCTTGCCATCATCCACAACAGCTTCGCCCTGCTGGGCCTTGCTGTGGCCTTCATGGCCATCACCTTGTTCGCCCGCCCTGACCTGCGCGATGCCGGAGAGAGCCAGCTGCGCTCCTGGCTGACCGCTCGCCAGATGGCCGAGCTGGGTGTTCCCGTCGAACTCGCTGCCAGCGATCGGGCGACGGCGACCAACCCCAAGAACCTGCCCAAGGAGCAGGCGGCCGTGGCCTTCTGGCTCAGCAAGAAGTACCGCGTGGCGCCTGAGCCGATCGCGGCACTGGTCAGCGAGGCCTATGACCTGGGCAAGGTCAACCGCCTGGACCCGACGCTGATCCTGGCCATCATGGCCATCGAGTCCAGCTTCAACCCGTTTGCGCAAAGTGCTGTCGGCGCGCAGGGCCTGATGCAGGTGATGACCACGGTGCATACCGACAAGTATGAGAACTTCGGTGGCCAGAATGCTGCCTTCGACCCGGTCAGCAATCTGCGCGTGGGCGTGCGCGTGCTCAAGGAATGCATCGAGCGCGCCGGCTCCATCGAAGGAGGCCTGCGCTACTACGTGGGCGCGGCCAACCTGCCCACCGATGGTGGCTACGCCGCCAAGGTGCTGGCCGAGCACCAGCGCCTGCGCATGGCCGCCGGCCTGCGTGCCGTGCCTTTGATGACCGCCAAGGTCGATCAGCCCCGGCAGGCCGTACAGGTTGCCTCCACCAAGCCGGCCACCCCCGTGGCCGAGGCCTCGGTCCCGGCAGCAGCGGCTGCGCCTGCAGCCGTGCCGGTCAGCTCGAGCAACACCTCTGCCCGCTCCGAGCAGGTGGCCCTTCAGTCCCAGGAGCCGGCGCTGTAGCCTGGCTTCCCGGCATAGTGAGTGCACAGCTGGCCAAGGCCAGCTTTTTTCATGCCCGATCCAACTGCAGGTGGCCCACGCAAACGCCTTCTGCAACGCCCCTGCCAGGTCTTCGGCGCCACCGGCTCAGCTACACTAGCGGGGTACGCAACTGGCGATAGGCGCAGCCGCTTCACGCACCGCTGCCGCTGACGTGGAAACCAGCAGAAGGCCCGAGAAGGACCACCTTCTGTGAACCACCGGGGAGCGTACCGCCCAGCCTCCATGCGCACGCGGGATCTGGAGTGTTCCGCCGTTCGCCTGGGCAGCCCTTGGCCTCAAGGGAATTTCAAGTTCACAGGACTGCCATGTTTCAACGCACCAATACCGTCGAGAAGGTCGACGCCGAAGTCTTTGCCGCCATCCAGGCCGAGAACCTGCGTCAACAAGAACATATCGAGCTGATCGCCAGCGAGAACTATTGCTCGCCCGCCGTCATGGAAGCCCAGGGCTCCCAGCTCACCAACAAGTACGCCGAAGGCTATCCGGGCAAGCGCTACTACGGCGGCTGCGAGAACGTCGATGTGGTCGAGCAGCTCGCCATCGACCGCGTCAAGAAGCTGTTTGGCGCCGAAGCCGCCAACGTTCAGCCCAACTCCGGCTCCCAGGCCAACCAGGCCGTGCTGATGGCCTTTGCCAAGCCCGGCGACACCATCATGGGCATGAGCCTGGCCGAAGGCGGTCACCTGACGCACGGCATGCCGCTGAACATGTCGGGCAAGTGGTTCAACGTGGTCTCCTACGGCCTGAACGCCGAAGAAGCCATCGACTACGACAAGATGGAAGCGCTGGCGCGCGAGCACAAGCCCCGCATCATCGTGGCCGGCGCATCTGCCTACGCCCTGGCCATCGACTTCGAGCGCTTCGCCAAGATCGCAAAGGAAGTCGGCGCCATCTTCTGGGTGGACATGGCCCACTATGCCGGCCTGATCGCCGCAGGTGTGTACCCCAACCCCGTGCCCCACGCCGACGTGGTCACCACCACCACGCACAAGAGCCTGCGCGGCCCGCGCGGCGGCGTGATCCTGATGAAGGCCGAGCACGAGAAGGCCATCAACAGCGCCATCTTCCCCGGCCTGCAAGGCGGCCCGCTGATGCATGTCATTGCCGGCAAGGCCGTGGCCTTCAAGGAAGCGCTGTCGCCCGAGTTCAAGACCTACCAGGAACAGGTCGTGAAGAACGCCAAGGTTGTCGCGGAAACGCTGACGGCACGCGGTCTGCGCATCGTCTCCGGCCGCACGGAAAGCCACGTCATGCTGGTGGACCTGCGCGCCAAGGGCATCACCGGCAAGGCGGCCGAAGCCGCGCTGGGTGCCGCCCACATGACGATCAACAAGAACTCCATCCCCAACGATCCCGAAAAGCCGATGGTGACCAGCGGCATCCGCGTGGGCACGCCCGCCATGACCACGCGCGGCTTCAAGGAAGAGGAAGCCCGCCTGACAGCCAACCTGCTGGCCGACGTGCTGGAGAACCCCGCCGACGAAGCCAACCTGGCCCGCGTGCGCGCCCAGGTGGCCGAGCTGACGGCCCGCTTCCCGGTCTACGGCGCCTGAGTTGCACGCATAGAGGCCTGCCATGAAGTGCCCGTTCTGCAGCCATCCGGACACCCAGGTCGTGGAGACCCGTGAGGCCGAGGATGGGGGCTTCATCCGCCGCCGCCGCCAGTGCGGCGGCTGCGACAAGCGCTTCACCACCTATGAGCGGCCCGAGGTCAGCTTTCCCGCCATCGTCAAGAAGGACGGGCGGCGCATCGAGTACGAGCGCGCCAAGCTGCTGGGCTCGTTCAAGATCGCGCTGCGCAAGCGCCCCGTGAGCACAGAGCAGATCGATGCCGCAATCGAGCGCATCGAGGAACGGCTGCGCAACCTGGGCGAGCGCGAAGTGCTCTCCAGCCGCCTGGGCGAGATGGTGATGCGCGAGCTCAAGCTGCTCGACAAGGTCGGCTACATCCGCTACGCCAGCGTCTACCGCAGCTTCGAGGACGTGGACGACTTCAAGAACGTCATGGATGAGGTGCGCAATCCCGGCTGATCAGGCCGGCAGGACACAAGAAAGCCGCCCTTGGGCGGCTTTCTCTTTGGTGGCCTGGCAGTGCTTTCAGGGCGCGGCGGCAGGGATGGGAGCCAGGCCCGAATCCACGTCACCGCACTGTGCGCGGTGGCGCAGCGCATGGTCCATCACCACCAGGGCCAGCAGCGCCTCGGCGATGGGCGCTGCGCGGATGCCGACGCAGGGGTCGTGGCGACCCTTGGTGATGACCTCGGTGCTCTGGCCCTGCACGTCGATGGATTCGCGCGGCGTGATGATGGAACTGGTGGGCTTGATGCCTATGCGCACTTCCAGGTCCTGACCCGTGCTGATGCCGCCGACGATGCCACCGGCGTTGTTGCTGCGAAAGCCTTCGGGACTCAGCGAGTCGCCGTGCGTGGTGCCGCGCTGGACCACGCTGTCGAAACCGGCACCGATCTCCACGGCCTTGACCGCGTTCAGGCCCATCATGGCGTAGGCGACGTCGGCATCCAGGCGGTCATACAGCGGCTGGCCCAGGCCCACCGGCATACCGCTGGCCTGCACGCGCAGCGCCGCGCCGCAGGAGTCGCCCGACTTGCGCAGCGCATCCATGTATTCCTCGTATTGAGACACATCGGCCACCGGCGCAAAGAAGGGGTTGTTGCGCACATGCTCCCAGCTCTCGAAGGGCAGCGACAGCTCGCCCACCTGGGTCATGCAGGCGCGGAACTCGGTGCCGAACTTTTCCTTGAGCCACTTCCTGGCCACGGCACCAGCGGCCACCGTGGGGGCCGTCAGCCGTGCCGAGGAACGGCCGCCGCCGCGCGGATCACGGATGCCGTATTTCTGGAAGTAGGCGTAGTCGGCATGGCCGGGACGAAAGCTCTGCGCAATGTTGGAGTAGTCCTTGCTGCGCTGGTCGGTATTGCGGATCAGCAGCGCGATCGGCGTGCCCGTGGTGCGGCCTTCGTAGACGCCCGAGAGGATTTCCACCGCATCGGGCTCGTTGCGCTGGGTCACGAACTTGCTGGTGCCGGGACGGCGGCGATCCAGTTCTTGCTGGATATCCGCTTCGTTCAGCGCCATGCCGGGCGGACAGCCGTCGATGACGCAGCCTATGGCCGGGCCATGCGATTCGCCGAAGTTGGTGACAGTGAATAGGGTGCCGAAGGTGTTGCCGCTCATAGGCCGACGATTATGCCCGGGTAGCCCGCAAGCGCCGTGCCCGCGGCGGCGGTGCATTGCGCAGGCAGCCATCGCCCGGCGAGAATAAAAATAGCTATCGGATTGCAAATATTCATAGTTAAAATTGCAATCCACCCTTTTTCCAACCGCCTGCGGATCACCACACAGGCACCAGCCGCAAACTGCGGGAGGTTCGTGAAATGCAGGCCTCTTACGACTCAACGCAAATCCAGGATCACGGCGACCATGCGGGCAGCACTCCGCCGGCATCGCCAGGCCTTCAGCCCAAGGACGAGGAGCAGGACCTTCGCCCCTCGCTGCTGAATGTGCTGCTGACATCGTCCAGCCCTGGCGATTTCAGAACCCGCAACAGGCTTGCCCAGGCCAAGCAGTACATGCGGGCCCGGCTCGACGACCCCGAGCTCAAGCCCTTGCAGGTGGCCCAGGACATGGGCATGTCGCTGCGCAGCCTGGCGCGGCTGTTTGCCACCGAAGGCCTGACCCCCAGCCGCTGGCTCTGGAACGAACGGCTGGCCCAGGCGCACCTGCTGCTTCGGGCAGACAATGCGCGGCGCGTGACCGATGTGGCGCTGGCTTGCGGCTTCACCAGCTTCTCGCACTTCAGCCGTGTCTTCAGACAGGCCTATGACGTGCCGCCCAGCGCCTTGCTCAAGCCCAAACGCCGCCGCGTGCACTGACAGGTCCTGCGGCCCATCCATTCGCTGTTCACGCGACTGTCTGCTTTGCGCCCTGCGCGCAAAGACAAAGGCCTCCGCCGCATTTTGCGTTCGGAGGCCTTGCTGCCCAAGGTGAAACGGTCGAAAGGTCGAAAGGTCGATATCGCCCCGATGATCAGTCCGCGCCCTGGCGCTCGCCCTCAGGCCAATCGCGGATGTAGGCCTTGAGCATGCGGTTCTCGAAGTTCTGGCTGTCCACCACGGCCTTGGCCACGTCGTACAGGCTGATCACGCCCATCAGCATGCGCTTGTCCATCACCGGCATGTAGCGTGCGTGGCGGTCCAGCATCATGCGGCGCACCTCGTCCATGTCGGTTTCCATGGTGCAGGTCATGGGAGCGTCGTCCATGGCCGAGCGCACCAGCGTCTCGCCCACCCCGCCGTGCTTGACGAAGCCCTGGATCACTTCGCGGAAGGTCAGCATGCCGACCACGTCGCCATGCTCCATGACCACGAGGGAGCCGATATCGCGCTCCGACATCACCTGCACCGCGCTGGCCAGGCTTTCGTCCGGCGACACCGTGTAGAGGGTGTTGCCCTTGACGCGCAGGATGTCACTTACTTTCATGCCGTATCTCCAAATTTGTCTGTGTCGCCGTGGTTGCGGCAAGCCCGTGTCTGACAGGAAATATAGCCCACAATGCCCGCTTGCCTTGACAACCATGGAGACAGGAATGCCCGGCTACTCGGACCCCGGCTTTGACACCCTGGCGCTGCACGCGGGCGCACAGCCCGACCCCGCCACCGGAGCGCGCGCGACGCCCATCCACCTCACGACCTCGTTCGTGTTCGAGTCCAGCGACCATGCGGCCTCGCTGTTCAACCTGGAGCGCCCAGGGCACGTCTACAGCCGCATCTCCAATCCCACGAATGCCGTGCTGGAGCAGCGCGTCTCGGCCCTGGAAGGCGGCGTGGGCGCCATCGCCGTGGCCAGCGGCCAGGCGGCGCTGCACCTGTCGGTGGCCACGCTCATGGGCGCGGGCAGCCATATCGTGGCCAGCACGGCGCTGTACGGCGGCTCGCAGAACCTGCTGCACTACACGCTGGCGCGCTTCGGCATAGAGACCACCTTCGTCAAGCCCGGTGACATCGACGGCTGGCGCGCCGCAGTGCGCCCCAACACCAAGCTGTTCTTCGGCGAGACGGTGGGCAACCCGGGCCTGGACGTGCTGGACATCCCCACCATCAGCGCCATCGCACATGAGGCCGGCGTGCCGCTGCTGGTGGACTCCACGCTGACCTCGCCCTGGCTGATGAAGCCGCTGGAGCATGGCGCGGACATCGTCTACCACTCGGCCACCAAGTTCCTGTCGGGCCACGGCACCGTGGTCGGCGGCATCGTGGTGGATGGCGGCAGCTTCGACTGGGAAAAGTCGGGACGCTTCCCCGAGCTGACCGAGCCCTACGACGGTTTCCACAACATGGTGTTCAGCGAGGAAAGCAGCACCGGCGCCTTCCTGCTGCGCGCGCGGCGCGAAGGCCTGCGCGACTTCGGCGCCTGCATGAGCCCGCACACGGCCTGGCTGATCCTGCAGGGCATAGAGACGCTGCCGCTGCGCATGGAGCGCCACATCCGCAATACCGAGAAGGTGGTGCAATTCCTGGCCAGCCATCCGCTGGTGGGCCGCGTGGGCCACCCGCTGCTGGAGACCCATCCCTCGCACCCACTGGCAAAGAAGCTGCTGCCGCGCGGCGCGGGCTCGGTGTTCAGCTTCGACATCAAGGGCAACCGCAACCAGGGGCGCAAGTTCATCGAGACACTCAAGGTCTTCAGCCATCTGGCCAACGTGGGCGACTGCCGCAGCCTGGTGATCCATCCGGCCAGCACCACGCATTTCCGCATGAGCGACGAAGCACTGGCCCAGGCCGGCATCGGCCAGGGCACGATACGCCTGTCCATCGGACTGGAGGATGCCGACGACCTGATCGATGACCTCAAGCGCGCCCTCAAGGCCGCTGAAAAGGCAGCGTGAGCCGACAAGGGAGACACCAACAATGAAGATCGATGTTCAGGGCCACGCCATCTACGCCTATACCGGCGGCAAGGCCTTCAACCCCGCCCAGCCCACGGCCATCCTCATCCACGGCGTGCTGTGCGACCACAGCGTCTGGGCCCTGCAAAGCCGCTACCTGGCCAACCACGGCTGGAACGTGCTGGCCATAGACCTGCCCGGCCACTGCCGCAGCGCGGGTGACGCGCCCGCCAGCGTGGAGGCGGCGGCGGATTTCATCGGCCAGCTCATGGATGCGGCAGGCATCGAGAAGGCCGCGCTGGTCGGCCACAGCTGGGGCAGCCTGATCGCCATGGAAGCGGCCGCGCGACTGGGCGCGCGCGTCAGCCACCTGGTGCTGGTGGGCACGGCCTATCCGATGAAGGTCTCGCCCGCCCTGCTGGACTCCGCACTGAGCACGCCAGAGCAGGCCATCCGCATGGTCAATGTGTTCTCGCGCGCCACGCTGGCGCCACCCAGCGGCGCAGGCAGCTGGGTATTCGGCGCCGGCATGGCGCTGGGCCGGCGCGTGCTGGCCAGCAATGACCGCACCAACCTGCTGCACACCGGCTTCAAGGCCTGCGACAGCTACGCGGGCGGCGAGGCGGCCATGGCGGCGCTGCAATGCCCGGTCCTGTTCGCCCTGGGCGAGCAGGACCAGATGACGCCGCCCAAGGCCGCCAAGGGCCTGATCGAGGCGGCCCGGGCCGCGCAGCGCCAGGTCAGCATCGTGCACCTGCCCAGCGGCCACAACCAGATGACCGAGGCGCCCGACCAGACGCTGTTCGCCATCCGGGATTTCCTGGCGCGCTGAGCCCGGCCGGGTCCTGCCCGCAGGGCAGGCACGCACTCACGCCCCGCGCGCGGGGAAGATGCTCTTTTTCACGAGCGCGTGCACGCCCCAGTTGCCATCCACCACCTGGGTGATGCCGAAGTCCACGGCGATCGACATCAGCGAGATGGCCTCGTCCTCTCCCAATCCCTGGGTGGTCATGAGGAAGTGGCGCATCTTGTGATAGGCGTCGCGCAGCGCCAGGTCCACGGAAGACTTCTTGAAGATCTGGTTTTGCGCATCAGGCCCCAGCTCCGCCAGGTAGTTGGCGTAGCTGAAGCCGTGCAGCAGCCATTCGTCCTGGGTTTCGAGCAGCGGATAGGCCAGCTCGGCCAGCGGCGTTCCAGGCAGGTCCGCCTTCTTGTGCAGGACCAGCTGGAAGGTGCCGGTCAGCGAGCACTCGATGGCCGTGCCGCACAGCTCGGAGTCCCCCTGCGAGGCATGCGGATCACCCACGGTGAAGTTGGCCCCTGGCACGGCCACGGGGAAATACATGGTCGCCCCCTTGCCGATGCGCCAGTTGTCGATGTTGCCGCCCGTGTGGTTGGGTGGAATGGAGCTGGCCATCTCCACCTCGGCCGGCGCCACGCCGATGGTGCCGAAGTGCGGGCGCACGGGAACGCGGATATTGCGCAGCACGTTTTCGTTCTTGCTGATCGTGCGGTGGTCCACGGGCACGCCCGGATAGTCGATGGTCGGGTGGACCACGCCAAAGGGGTCGGTCTGCGGCGTCCAGCGGTAGTTGTAGACGGCGCGGGCCCAGTTGCGCTCGCCGGTCGCATCCACCTCGTAGATGGTGACCACCTCGCGCTTTCGGGGCTCGGTGAGCGTGTCGCCATAGTGAAAGCCCCAGTTCGCCGCCGCATTGCTGCCGAAGGTCCGGCCCTTGAACTGCGGGTTGCCCGAGGGGCGTGGCACCACATCAATGATGCGCACTTCCAGCACATCGCCGGGCTGGGCGCCCTTGATGCGTACCGGCCCCGTGCAGATGTGCACGCCCTGGCCTCCGCCTGCGCCGTTCTTGGCATCCATGGGACCGGCGCCCCGGCGATCGACGTTCTTGCGCTGACTGTCCCAGTGGAACACGCTCTCGGCGCCAGGGTCGCCCCGGACCATGCGTTCGGCATCGTCATTGGCGTGGTGGGTCAGCGTCTCCATGGTCACGTAGTCACCCGATTCGACTTCAACCACCGGCTTGGCCGATCTGCTGAAGTAGCCCCAGAGCACGGTGCTGGCAGAGGCGGGAATGTAGTAGTGGCTGGCCATGCCCTGGCCGGCCCGGGCGCCAGGCGCGCCCTGGGCAAAGGCCCGGGACGGTGCCATCGCACCGCTGATGGCGCCGGCCGAGACCGCGCCGCCACCGACCACCATGGCGTCGCGCAGGAAGGAGCGGCGTGCAACCTGGAATTCCTCGCGGATCAGCTTCTCATCGGCTGGCGAAGCACCGTGCTGGCAGCCCGGGCCGCAGATATGTTCTTGGTGGGGGATGGTCATCGAAAATACTCCTGCTGTTGTGGATCGGTGCCGGCAGCGCCAGTGTCCAGGCGAGCATGTCCAGGCCGGTTGTTCCTGCGCGCACAAAAACTTGTCGCGGCTGCCATCCGGTGCGCCGGGCTTGGACAGGCAGTACGCGGGCGTTCATAGTTCGCCCCTGATGCACGACGATCCAAGACGCTTTTCCACCCACGCATTTCCCGATGCCTTGCGGCAGGCTGCGCTCAATGAGGCGCTGTCCAGGGCAGACATCCATGGCGAAGCGCCCACGCCACCGGCCACCCACCTGGCGCTGCGCAGCTCGCCACTGGGATCGGTGTTCATTACGCTGGCTACCTCGCCGCTGACGCTGCAGGCCGTGGCCAAGCGGCTGCGCGGCCCGGGACTGCTGCTGTGCGCCTTGCTGCAAGGCAGCGCCAATGCGGTGATCGAGGACGCCGCGTTCCCGCTCAAGGCCGGCTCGGCCCTGCTGCTGGAATCAGACCGGGACTGGCAGCTGCAGTTGCCCGGCGACGGCCGCCTGCTGCTTGCGCGGCTGGAGTCCTCGAGCTTTCTGTTGCGCCTGCTGCGCTCGTGCCCGCCCGAGGCCCGGCACATCGGCGGGACAGGCGGCGTGGGGGCCATGTGCATGGCAATGGCGGCCTCACTGGCAGAGCAGATCGACACACTGGCACAGGACGATCTGCTGTCGGTGGAGGCCACGCTCACCGACATGCTGGTCACCTGCCTGACACCGCGCGCCGGCAACCCCGACCAGGAACAGGCCGAGACGACAGAGCCGCCCAGCGCCGTGCAGCTTGGCCATCTGCGCCGCATCTGCCGCGCCATCGAAACCCGGCTGGGCGATGCCGAGCTGTCCATCGATGCCATCGCCGACGCCGAGGGGCTGTCCACGCGCTATCTGCAAAAGCTGTTCAAGGGGGCGGCCACCAGCTTCAGCACCTACCTGCGCGAACGACGGCTGGAGCGCTGCCGCATGGACCTGAGCAACCGCTCGCTGCAGCATTTCTCCATTGCCGAGCTGTGCTTTCGCTGGGGCTTTGGCGATGCCGCCAACTTCAGCCGAGCCTTCACGGCCCGCTATGGTCTGTCCCCCAAGGCCTATCGCGCCAGTCCGGCGCGCGTGCAGGATGCGCCGCCCGGCCAGCGCGGACGCCCCTCGCCCGCCGAGAGCGCTGCGCAGGGTGCAGAACCGGCCGCAGCGCGCCTGGCACACAGCCCGTTCCAGGCCCTGCTGCGCGACCACGCACGCTACGCCCAGGCGCTGGCCCTTGTGCCCAAGCGCTCGGCGCACGCAGACAATGGCGGTGCGTCGCCCCAGCATTACTACCTTCCGGTCTCCGACAAGACCGTGCACTGGGGCTACCTGAGCCGTTCACTCAAGCCCGTGCTTTCGGTGCGCTCGGGTGACGTGGTGACCATGGAGACGCTGACCCAGCATGCCTCGGACGACTGGGAACGCATGATCGAAGGCGATCCGGGCGCCGAAAGCGTGTTCCACTGGACCGCGGCCCAGAAGGCCGTGGACCGGCGCGGCGCGGGCCCGATGGATGCCTCGATCTACGGCCGCGGCGCGGGCGAGGGCTTCGGCGTGCACATCTGCACCGGCCCCGTCTATGTGCATGAGGCCGAACCCGGCGACCTGCTGGAGATACGCATCCTCGATGTGCAGCCACGCCCCAGCTGCAGCCCCGCCCACCACGGCCGTGTCTTCGGCAGCAACGCAGCCGCCTGGTGGGGCTTTCACTACCGCGACCAGATCACGGAGCCCCGCCAGCGCGAAGTGGTCACCATCTATGAAATAGACCACGCACTGCCCGAGGAGCCCACGGCCCGCGCTGTCTACAACTACCGCTGGACGCCGCAGACCGACCCCTTCGGCGTGGTCCATCCGACCATCGACTACCCGGGCGTGCCCGTGGACCCCGCCACCATCACCCGGCGCTTTGGTGTGCTGGACAAGGCACGCGTGCCGCTGCGTCCGCATTTCGGCATGCTGGCCGTGGCACCGCGAGAGGCCGGCCTGATCGACTCCATACCGCCGAGCTACTTCGGCGGCAACCTGGACAATTGGCGCGCCGGCAAGGGCGCGACGCTCTTCCTGCCCGTATCGGTGCCAGGCGCGCTGTTCTCGGTGGGAGACCCGCATGCATCCCAAGGCGACTCGGAACTGTGCGGCACGGCCATCGAATGCTCGCTGACCGGCAGCTTCGAGCTGCGGGTGCACAAGCGCGCCGCGCTGGACAACCGCTTCCTTGCAGAGCTGGACCACCCTTTCCTGGAGACCGGCTCCGAGTGGGTGATACAGGGCTTCAGCTTCACCGACCACCTGGCCGAACTGGGCAGCCAGGCGCAGTCCCAGGTCTATCGCAAGTCATCGCTGGAAGGCGCCATGCGTGACGCCTTCCACAAGGCAAGGCGCTATCTGATGCTGGCCCACGGGCTGGACGAGGACGAGGCCGTATCGCTGATCTCCGTGGCCGTGGACTTCGCCGTGACGCAGGTGGTGGACGGCAACTGGGGCGTGCACGCCGTGATCAAGAAGGCGCTGTTTCCGCCGGAACTCTCGGCGTCCGCCCAGGCGGGCCCATGAAGCCCGCCCGGGATCAGACCCGCGCCAGGAAGCGGGCGATGCGCTGGGCGATGCGCTCGGGCTGCTCGCGGTGGGGAACGTGGCCGCCGCCGGCCACGATCTCCACCTCCACCGGGCCGCTGGCGCGGTCGCGGATGCGCTCGGGGTGGACCAGGGAGCCGAACTCGTCGAGCTCTCCATGGATGGCCAGCACCGGGCAGCGCACGCGCTCCAGCGCCTCATCCAGCCGGTAGTCGGCAAAAGGCGGGGACAGCCAGGTATCGACCCAGGCAGACAGCACCCAGGCAGCCTTGTCGCCGTGGTATTTCTCCAGGCGCGCCAGCTGGCCGGGCCGGGCGAAATCCTGTTGGGCCGCACGAATGCCCTGCAAGGTGCGATCTTCCACAAAGGCCTGGGCGGACTCCGTGATCACCGCCTTGCACTGCGCGCCATATCGGGCCGCCACCATGGCGGCCATGCCGCCGCCCACGCTGTGGCCCAGCACAATGAAATCCCCAAGGCCCAGCCCCTGGTGCACGGCCGGGAACACGGTCTCTGCCTCCCGGGCCACAAAGCCCGGCCCCAGCGTGCCCGGATAGGGATCGGACTGGCCAAAGCCCAGCCGGTCGTAGGCCAGCACATCGCGGCGCGTGGCCTCGGCCAGTTGCTGCGGGAAATCGCGCCACAGCGCCACCGAGCCCAGCGAGTCGTGCAGCAGCACGATGGGCGCGCGCGCCGGGCCTTGTTCGCGTTCGCCGGCCGCCGGCGCCTGCCAGCGCCTGACGTAGATGCTGCCCTGCGGCGTGGGAATGCGGATTTCGTTCAAGGATGCGGGGATGTCGGTCATGCACGAGGAAGGCATCGAAAAAAACTCCATGCCGGTCGGCGCCGGCCCGGCAGACATCATGCGCCTGCATGCCGCCAGAGGGCGACACCGTGGCGACGCGCGGGGCGGAATGCGGCAGCTTTTGTCTCTCTCGGGGCAGCTTTTGCGAACCCGGGCGCGCGGGTTCCTCCGATGGTGAAAGGCCAGGCAGCGGCGTATAAGTTGAAGCCACCCCATGCACGCGAAGGCCTGCCATGTCACACGCTTCCGCTCCCCTGCCCGGCGCCGCACAGGCTGCCGTGGACCCGCGCCAGTTCAAGAGCTTTGCCGAGTTCTATCCGTTCTACCTTCAGGAGCACAGCAACCGTACCTGCCGGCGCCTGCACTTCGTCGGCTCCACGCTGGCGCTGCTGTGCCTGTTCGCGCTGTTCCTGACCGGCAATTTCTGGTTCCTGCTCGGCGGCCTGCTGTTCGGCTACGGCTTTGCCTGGATAGGGCACTTCGGCTTCGAGAAAAACCGGCCCGCCAGCTTCAAGCGCCCGCTGTACAGCTTTCGCGGCGACTGGGTGATGTGGCGCGACATCCTCACCGGACGCATTGCGCTCTAAAGCGCCGCGCCGGGCACTACGGCCGGGGCCGGCTCTCCAGCAGGCTGGCCAGCGTCATGCCCGCCAGGCCCGTGCGCTCCCACAGCGGCTGCACGGCAGCGGAAGGCGCCAGCAGCAGGCGTTCGACCAGGGGTGCCAAGGGCGTGTGTTGCGGGTCCACCAGCAGCATGTAGCGGGGCTCCGTGCCCTCGCTGCCCGCCGCGACGCCTGGCGCCTGCACCGTTCCCACCCAGTCGAGCACGGACAGCGCCTGCAGCACCGGATCGATCTGCTGCCAGTCCACATGCAGGCGGCGTGCCAGATCGCTGGCATACAGGCCCTTGGCGGGCGACTCGCGCTCCTGCTCCAGGTACTGCAGGATTTCCACGGCCATCTCGAACTGCCAGCCCTGCTGTCCGGGCATGCGCTGCACGCCGGCCATGACGATGGGCAGATACGCGGTGACCACGGCGCCCAGCAGCACGATGATCCAGGCCATGTAGATCCAGATCAGCAGGATCGGCAAGGTGGCAAAGGTGCCGTAGATGACCGAATAGGTAGGCACCGAGGCCAGGTACAGGCCCAGCGCCTTCTTGGCCAGCTCCATGCAGGTGGCCACGAACAGGCCGCCCACCCAGGCATGGCGCCAGCGCACCGCCGTATTGGGCACGTAGTGGTACAGGCCCGCCATGCCAGCGGCCAGCGCCAGGTACTCGATGGAATCGAAGATGAAGCGCAAGCCTTCGGGCAACGCATTGACCAGCCCGCGCGAGGCCGACATCACATAGGACGACAGCACCAGGCTCAGGCCCAGCACCAGCGGGCCCAGCGTGATCGCGGCCCAGTAGATCAGCACGCGCTGGCCCAGCGGCCGCAGCTGGCGCACGCGCCAGATGTTGTTGAGCGTGCGGTCTATGGTGAGGATCAGCGCGACCGCCGTGATCACCAGAATGGAAAAACCGGCCATGCCCAGCTGGCTGGCCTTGGAGGCGAACTGCGTCAGATAGCCCAGCACCTGGCGTGCAATGGTCTCGGGGATCAGGCTGTCGATCAGCCAGCGCTCCAGCACGATCTGCACGCGCGAGAAGATGGGAAACGCCGTGAACAGCGCCAGCGCCACCGTGAAGAACGGCACCAGGGCCAGCACCGTGGTGAAGGTCAGGCTGCTGGCGGTGACGCCCAGCCGGTCCTCGCGAAAGCGTTCGCGCAGCGTGTGCGCGGTATTGCGCCAGGGAAAGCAGCGCAGGCGTTCGCGCCAGGATGGGGGCACCACCGGCTCGGGCCGCTCCATCAGCGAAAGGCTGCGCTCCTGTTCGGGCACGGGCAGTGCAACGGCACCGTCCTCCAGGCCACCGGCAGGCTCCTGCCCGGGGCCGCCGCTCATCGCCATATCTCCGCTGCAACGCGCGTGCCTGAAACGGGAACGCGCGTGACCATCCAAGCAATCACATGTTCAAAGGACAAGACCATGGCCGATATGATGCCACCCCGATGACTGATTCCATTTCTCGCCCCGGCGCCGATGTCGCCGCCACCCGCTGGCTGGCGGTCTCCAGCCTCATGGGCCTGATCGTGCTGAGCCTGGCCTGGGAACTGTGGCTGGCGCCCATGCGGCCAGGGGGCTCCTGGCTGGTGCTCAAGGCCCTGCCGCTGGCGGTGCCGCTGATCGGCCTGCTCAAGCACCGCATGTATACCTACCGCTGGGTCAGCCTGCTGGTGTGGATCTATTTCACCGAGGGCGTCGTGCGCGCCTGGAGCGACCCGGCGCCCGGCCGCTGGCTGGCGCTGCTCGAAGTTTTCCTGTGCCTGATGCTGTTCACCGCCTGCGCCCTGCATGTGCGCTGGCGCCAGCGCAGCGCGCGCCGCGCGGCCCGGGCGGCCGGCGGCTGAGTCCCCGTTTTCATGCCTTCACGTCTTTGAAAGAAGTTGCAACATGACTGCACTGCTTGAACGCCTGCGCCAGATCGTCGGCGAAGCCCATGTCCTCACCGAGGGCGACCTCGTGGCCTATGAACAGGACTGGCGCCGCCGCGTGCGCGGCAAGTCCCTGGCCGTGGTGCGCCCGGCCAGCACGGCCGAGGTGGCCGCCGTGGTGCGCGAATGCGCGGCCGCGGGCACCAGCATCATTCCCCAGGGCGGCAACACCGGGCTGTCGGTGGGGTCCACGCCGGACGACAGCGGCACGCAGGTCGTGCTCAGCCTCACGCGCCTGAATGCCGTGCGCCACATCGACCGCGACAACCTGAGCTTCACCGTCGAGGCCGGCTGCATCCTGCAAAGCCTGCAGGAGCTTGCCGAGAAAGAGGGCCTGCTGTTCCCGCTGTCGCTGGCCGCCGAAGGCAGCTGCACCATTGGCGGCAACCTGGGCACGAACGCGGGCGGCACCCAGGTGGTGCGCTACGGCAACACGCGCGAGCTGTGCCTGGGCCTGGAAGTGGTCACCCCGCAGGGCGAGGTCTGGGACGGCCTCAAGGGCCTGCGCAAGGACAACACCGGCTACGACCTGCGCGACCTGTTCATCGGCAGCGAAGGCACGCTGGGCATCATCACCGCCGCCACCATGAAGCTGTTCCCCCAGCCTGCGGCCCAGCTCACGGCCTTTGCCGCCGTGCCCTCCATGGAAGCGGCCGTGCGCCTGCTGGGCATGGCGCACAGGCACCTGGGCGCGGGGCTGACGGGCTTCGAGGTCATGGGCCAGTTCGCGCTGTCCCTGGTGATCAAGCACATGCCCCAGCTGCGCGTGCCCTTTGCGGGCCTGGACGGCGCGCCGCCCTATTACGTGCTGGTCGAGAACTCGGACAGCGAGTCCGAGCAGCATGCGCGCGAGCGTTTCGAGGCGCTGCTGGAGCTGGCCTTCGAGGACGGCTGCGTGCTTGACGCCGTGGTGGCCGAAAGCCTGTCGCAGGCCCATGAGCTGTGGCATATCCGCGAGAGCATTCCCCTGGCCCAGGCCGAGGAAGGCCTGAACATCAAGCACGACATCTCCATTGCGGCATCGCGCATTCCCGCCTTCGTCGAACACACCGATGCCGTGCTGCAGCGCGAGATCCCGGGTGTGCGCCTGGTCAACTTCGGCCACCTGGGCGACGGCAACCTGCACTACAACGTGCAGGCGCCCGTGGGCGGCGACGCCAAGGCCTTCCTCAATGAGCGCGAGCACCTGGTCAACCACCTGGTCTACGAGGCCGTGGCCGAATTCGGCGGCTCGTTCTCTGCCGAGCATGGCGTGGGCGCGCTCAAGGTGGACAAGCTGCAGAAGTACCAGTCGCCCGTGGCGCTGGGCATGATGCGCGCCATCAAGCAGGCGCTGGACCCGCAGGGACTGATGAACCCGGGCTGCATCCTGCCGCGACAAGCCTCCTGAGGGCAACGCCGCCCCTTCTGGGGCAGCGCCGGGTTTGCACGCGCCGTCCTGAGCCAGGAGCGGCCCGTGCCTGCCTTGTCAGGAAACCGGCTTGGCCTCGATATTGGCCATCGTCTTGTTGACCTGTTCGGGCCAGGCGATGTCGGCACCGGCCGCGTCGGAGAAGTCGGTCTGCTTGCCATCGGTCAGCAGCCACACGCGCAATGCGTTGCGCGCGGGATCGATCACGATGGCCCCCATCTCCTCGCCGCCCTGGTGGGGGCGCAGGCCGACGATGCTCCACACATCGCCTTCCTTGGTCAGCGGGCCCACGGTGCGCATATTGCTCAGCAGGGTCGGGTAGCTGGTGCCCAGCAGCGCCTTGAGCCGCTCGGCCAGCACGCCTTGCTCCAGGTAGTTGGTGCCGTCGTAGGGATACTTGCCCAGGTACTCGGCCAGGCTGTCCAGGCCGGGCTCCCCCGCCTTGGCGGTGGACGGCAGGCGCGTGCGCTCGGGAAAGTTCAGCGTCAATGCGGGCGCGGGCGCGGCCACATCGAGTGCCACGGACTGCACGGCCTTGGGAGTGGGAACGGTGGGAGAGCGCGGATCACAGGCTGTCAGCGCCAGCATGGCGGCACCCAGTGCGATTCCGGCCTGCCAGGGGGAGAGCATGGAAGACATGCGCAAGCTCCTTGTCAAAGCGGATGCGAAAAAACCATGGCGCCGGTGTGAAAGCCCAGGCAAGACACCGGTGCCCGTCGGCAGTCATTTTCGCACCGGGGGTTGCAAACCTTGTTTCGAGGGGCATGGATACCGTCGGACAAGGCGCCGTATTCATCAAGGGATAATCCCCGCCATGAACATGACTGCCGCGCCCCGCCCTGCCCGCTCACAGTACGAAGATTTCATGCGCCATGTCTACGAACATGGCGTGTCCAAGACCGACCGTACCGGAACGGGTACGCGCAGCGTGTTCGGGCACCAGATGCGCTTCGATCTGTCCGAAGGCTTTCCGCTGGTCACCACCAAGAAGGTGCACCTCAAATCCATCATCCTGGAACTGCTGTGGTTCCTGCGCGGCGACAGCAACGTGCGCTGGCTGCAGGAGCGCGGCTGCACCATCTGGAACGAATGGGCACGCGAGGACGGCGACCTGGGCCCGGTCTACGGCGTGCAATGGCGCAACTGGCCCACGCCGGACGGCGGCCACATCGACCAGATCGCCGAAGTGGTCAAGCAGCTCAAGAGCAACCCGGACAGCCGCCGCATCATCGTCAGCGCCTGGAACGTGGCCGACCTGCCGCAGATGGCGCTCATGCCCTGCCACGCCTTCTTCCAGTTCTATGTGGCCGACGGCAAGCTCAGTTGCCAGCTGTACCAGCGCAGCGCGGACATCTTCCTGTTTCCCGGCCAAACTGTTCCTGTTCAATGCATGGCGGACCAAGGCTCTCACCGGGTTCTCCACTGAGCAATTCCTAGGTAGTATCTTGTTCACTTGAACAAAGGAACTGATGCGCCTGGATGTCGATAGTTGGAGCAGCATGGCTGCTTGAAGACCTGGTAAGGAAGCCCAGGCTGGAGGTGTACCGTCAGCGTGCATCTCTCAAAGCTCCGGCAGAAATCGCTGCCTACAACCGGACCAAGCCTGCGTTTGCTGGGCATCACATAGGGTCCCGGGTTCGCCCCCCTCACAACCTGACACAAGCGTTCCCAGCCCGGGCCTGGGAGGACGTGCTTTGATTCTTCATTCTTGGATGGGTGGGGATGTGGAGCAGCACACGTTCTTCGATGACCTGGAGCGCGTTGTTGAACTGCCCACTGAGTTTGCAAAGTCGAAGGCAGGTCGGCTAGCACCCGAGTCCCGGCCGCTGTACGCGCGCCGCATTCGAGAACTCTGCCAGTACCTTGAACACCACGCCGTGTATGGGCAAGTGCGGGTAGACGTGGCCATCGGGCAACTGTCGCTGTTCGTGATTGAAGACTTCTACCGCGACCTAGAGCAGCGGGGGCTTGGCAGCAGCACGGTACGAGGCTACGAAATCACGGTGCGAGAGTTCTGTAAGTGGTTGGCAAGCAGTCACGCGGGGTACACGCATAAGCAGAACCTCTACGAAGGTCAAACCTTCCTCACGAAGAAACCATCCACCCGGCTACCCAGCCTCACGGACGTTAAGAAGGTCATCAAGCTTTTGAGCGCGATGAACTTTGAGGAACACCGGCTTCTCGGCCACTTCATGTACGACACCGGCCTGCGCATCTCCGAGGTGCCCCGAGTCATGAAGTCGGACATCCCTGACCCAATGCTGTACCCACGGGACACCATGTACTTCCCGTTGTTTGTTTCGGGTTCCAAAGGTCGGGGTGGCCAGTTCAAGCCTAGGGCAACCATCATCACTCGGGCCATGCTTTCCCGCATCCACAAGTACCACAACAGCAAGCAGTACTTGATGCATTACCGAAAACATGCGCGTCGCTCACCCAACAAGCACTCCGACGACTTTCCGGCATTCTTGAACACGGAAGGAAATCCCATCAACAAGGATGCGATAGAGACCTTCATACGAGATGCCGCTATCCGCGCTGATTTGAAGGTTTCGGGCCATATGCTGCGACATGGCACTGCGTACTCAGTGCTTCGCTCGGAACACGGCAAGACGATGGTCGACAACCTCATCGTCGCCCAGAAAATTCTGGGGCACGCAGACCTCAGTACCACGGAAATCTACACCCGCGTGCCTGCAGCTGCGCTCGTCCGCAGCTCCGTGGGAGCAGCAAACGACCCTGTCATCTTCCGCTTCGAAGAGGCCCAAGTCATCTTCGACGACACCTACATGCCAAGCCACGCCCACAAAAGAAAGCGTCGCGGAATAGGAGACCCGCATGTCAAGAACCCCTACCACTGATGACTCGCTTCCAGTTGATATCCGCGAGCACTACAAGCTGCCCGAGCCGACGAAAGAGTCGCCCTATGCACAGGTGGAATGGGTGTTCGACAGGGTCATCTCAACGAAGACTAAGAAGTCCACACGAAAAAACTACGTAATCGGCAAGTCGTTCTACTTGGAGCATCTTCGCGCTCTAGGGCTTAAAGACCCCTACTACCTCCAAAAAGAATGGGGGGCCCTCGCTCTTCTGAGATTTCGAGAGCAGCTTTCCAAGCGCATCGAGGCTGGGGAGGTGAATTACGCCTCGTATACCTTGGTTGGCATTTTCAGCGCGATGCGATACGTGATGAATTACGCAGCAAAGCGCGGAATGGCTGGCTGCGTTCGCATGCTGGACGTCACGTACGGTTCAGGAACACCAGTGACTAATGTCACGGAGGCATACCCAGACAGCGAGTTAATTGAACTCTTGGATGCCATAGGCAGCGAGCTGTCCATTTCGCGAAAAATTCTTTCCGGATACACACCTCAGCCCCCTGGCGCTGGGCGAGACCCGCGAATATTCCCGCGTAAAAGTCCGGAAGAAGGCTTTGGATACAGGGTTGAAGCGAATATGCGGTGGTACTTCGAAAACGTGCTCAACTGCGTTCCAGTTATGAATGATGAGGCGGGAAAGCGCGAGCACAACAGCTTTCTCGGCTTTGCCACGCGGGAACACGGAGGCCTTAACGACCTATATCGCAGATGGGGAGTCTCAACCTTCTTCGACTTCGACATGCTCATGCCACATGTCGTCAACTTGGCATACCTTACTGGATTGAACCCTGGCCCGCTGGCTGCGCTCGCACTCGATGCGTATGGTGAGTCTCACCCAGCGACAGGGACGCCCTACCTTCGATACGTAAAAGACAAGGTAAGTAAGGAGCTAGAGCTCTACCTAGAGCTTTTCGACAAGGAAGGCGACAAATCAAGCATTGATGACAGTGTTCTCTTAGAGACCACCGAACGCTTTCTGCCGCGCAAGCAGGCCACACAAATTGCGCGCACCATTGAACTCATCCGCAAGGCCACCGAGCCGCTGCGCAGCAGCCTACCCGAAGACCACCCGTTAAAGAATCGTTTGCTTATCTACACCTCCCGCGGCCCACGCACATTTGGCCAGACCCAGGGGGTGAACTCAAAGAAAACGAGCAGTTGGTGCGCTCAAGTTGTAGAGAAATATGGGTTGGTAGGAGAGGACGGTGAAGCGCTCAACTTCAACTTGGTCCGCTTTCGTTCAACGAAGCTCACAGAACTTGCGCTTCAAGGACGAGACATCCTCACGATTCAACTCTTTGCAGGCCACAAGGGGTTGAAGACCACCATTGGTTATCTGTCACGAAAAAAGCTTGAGGTTGAGGCTCGTAAGGTGGTCCGAGATGCGCTCGCGACCATCCACGCCAATCGCATGGAGTTCGACGACCCAGACGCATGCGCGCGAACGAAGAACGCCACAGCAACCGAACAGCCCATTCATTTGTATCGAGGCCTGCTCTCTGACTGCAAGAATCCCTTTGACCCACCTAAACGAGTTCGGGCCTCGAAGAGCTACGTCCCCGGCAGAGCCTGCAGCAGGTTCAACATGTGCATCTTCTGCAAGAACGTGGTCATCTTTCGGCGCAACTTACCAACGCTTGTCGCATACCTGCACCAGATTAATGCAGCAACAGAGACCAACGTCCAGAACCTGCCGAATGCGGGCTTCTATGAGGACTCCAGAGCAATCATCGAGAACTTGCTGGACCCGGGGCGTAGTGAATTTTCGGCGGAAGACATACGCTGGGCGCGTGAGGAAGCGGCCAGCCTGAATCCGCTCGTGGACAACGCCGTGTATCGCGGAGTGGCTTGAGATGCAGAAAGCCAAAAGAATAGCATTATCCGTTGATGACATCGCCAGCCCCAGCTTTCCACCTCAAGACTATCGAGTGTCCAAGCACTCGGTTTATAGCGACGGGAAATGGGACCTCGGCGACGAATCGAACGTCCGGTTGAGGGGTCACTCCGAAGCAAAGCTCTCAATTGATTGGCGCATATATCATTTTGACCGCGAAGCACCCGGCTCTTCACTGAACGACGTCATCGCCAAGAGCCACCTGGACGCTCGTGTAAGCAACGGAATTATCAATGACATACGCTTACTGAGCTTCGTGCAGCTTGAGATGCCCTTTGTGTTTGGTAAGCGTGGCAGGCAAATTGAGCGAAGCAAGCCACCGACTGTCGTCTCTATGGCTCGAGCATTAGTAGTCCTGTTCTCTGTGGTGGATACGGTACGTGCGGAGCGCATTTCTTCTGTCGCACCTGGCCTGCCTTATACCCCACTCCAGTCTGTCATCGAGATTACATTTCAGGACCTTGAGGCAGCATTAAAGAAGTACCCATTTTCGGATGGGAAGACCGTTTATAAAGGCCTGCGAGCGTTCGCATCTCCGGTGCTACGAGGTAAGTTCGCTGGAGCATCTGTTCAGTGGACCGAGGGTGACATTGACAATCTCACATTTCCAAAGCCGACTCCTCGTGATTCTGAAAGCGTAATGCCCGATGCACTGTTTCGGATGCTGAGCAACACCGCAAGCAAGGATGTCGCGTGCTTTCTCTATGCGCTGCAGCTCCATCGATACGACCAAACGGTCCCCGTGCAGTTGTCCGGTCTGCTTCCCCGCGAAATCATCTTGGCCGAGGCCTGGAAAGATTATGTTGCCATTCGCAATGACGACCGGGAATACTCGGCAAAGCTTGGGAGAAGAAGTACAAGGACCGGCGAGCGAAGAAAGGAATTCACACGGAAACACGGGATTTCCACGGATGACTTCTTTCTTTATATCAGTGACGTGCAGCGGGCATGCATGATGCTAATCGGCCTCTACACCGGTGGCAGATTTTCAGACTTCACCTCGTTTGTTGCCGGATGCATCGAGGAAGTTCACGGCATGCCGATGCTGGTAGGGACGGCGTCCAAGCACCGGCCTTTGAACGCCCCTGTTGGTGATGATGTTTGGCCGGCAATTCCCATTCTTCGCGATGCCGTGACGTGTCTCGAAGAAATTTCGCAGGTGACTTTCAACCCGTATCTAATCTCGAGCACGTACACCGTTGCCATTGGAGAGGAGCCGCAACCTTTATCGCTGAGCGGATTCAGGGGCGCATTAAACATCTACCTGCAGTCAGCAGATGCGGATGGCCGCTGGCGCGATTGGGTCATCAATCCTCATCAGCTCCGGCACACGCTTGCGCACAAATTGGCCCAAGCGGACGTCGGCATCGTCTACATCTCATATCAGCTCAAGCATCTCTACACAGCCCTTGCGGGTCTGCCGGCTGATGTCACCCTGGGGTACGGAAACATTGGGGAACAGAAGGTGGCCCGAGCAATGGCCGTGAAGGACCTGTCGAGGGAGGCAGCGAACGCGCTGTTTAATCCGGATTCACCAATAGCAGGTGGCGGTGCCGAGGAGTTTCGCCAGCGTCGCAAGCTCTATTTTGATGGGCGCATGGCCCAGGGCTGGACGCGAGACGAAATCATCGACCAGCTGGCAGCGTGTGGGTTGCCATTTGTCAACGTTGGACCGGGATATTGTGGTGGCGTAAGAGAGGAAGAACTGGCCGATGGTACGAAGCGGCCCCCACCGTGCATTGGCAACTTGCAGTGCAACACCGGCGACTGCGACAACGCTGTGGTCACGCAAATTCACGTCGCACAGTGGAAAGACATCGTTGTGAAGAACAAAGAGCTCGCGTCGGACCCTCGCCTTGCGCATGCCGCTGACAACTTCAAAGCTGCCATCTCTACGGGTGAGCGGGTGCTCCGAGACCTCGGCATCAACCCGGCCACGTTATGACCGGCAAGTCCCGTCCAGATGCCCTCCTGGCAAAGAACGCAAGGCGCTTTGACGCCATGACGCAGGCTATTGAGGAAGCGCTCAAGAAGATTGAGAGTGACCGCCGCCTCAAGACAACCGAAGAGTCGTTAGCCGAGCTTGTCGGATGTTCGCGCGGCACCCTTCGAAACCGGGGATGGCCGCTAACCCAGTTGGGCGACATCAGAGATGCAAGAGCGCAGAAACGGGACGCCGATAAGTCAGAGCAGCCGAAGGCGGCCGCAGCGAAAGCTGAGTCGGAAACCGAAATGCTCAAGAACCAATTACAGCTTAGCCGCACCGAGAACGCGAGACTTCACGCGAAGAATGAGTTGCTCGGCAAGGAGCTCCAGCAAACCAAGGACCTGCTGGCAGAGGTGACCCGGCTCACTCGGAATACGCGCCTGGACGCTACCCCATCCCGCTCCAATGGTTCATCAGCAAAGGTGGTGCCGCTCCGGGAGAGAGCTGTGGCCAAGGCCGATGAGGGCCCATCCAAACGATAGCGCCGGCCACCTGCCAGGTACTAAAGCAAACGGGCCCCGATGGGGCCCGTCTCACGAAGGGGTCCTGTTTGGAGGCTCAGACCGCGATGGGAGCCTTAATCCCAGGCTCAGGGTCGTAGCCTTCAATCTGGAAGTCCTCGAAGCGGTAGTCGTAAATGGACTCCGGCTTGCGGATGATGTTCAGCTGAGGCAGCTTCTTTGGCGACCGAGTGAGCTGCAGTTCAATCTGTTCCATGTGGTTGGCATAGGCGTGAAGGTCGCCGATGCTGACCACAATCTCGTGTGGAATCAAATCGCACTGCTGAGCCAACATGTGCGTCAGAAGTGCCAATGAGGCGATGTTGTAGGGCAGGCCCAGGAAGCTGTCCGAGCTTCGGATGTACAGCTGGGAAGACAGCTTGCCGTTAGCCACGTAGAACTGGTACAGAAGGTGGCAGGGTGGCAGGGCCATCAGACCATTCTCAGCATTCTGGACCGGGCTCTTCGACTCGTCGGGCAGGTACTCGGGGTTCCAACCGTGGAACAGGATTCGCCGGCTGTTGGGGTTGGTCTTGAGCGTGTTGACGACGTAGTCAATCTGGTTGATGGTGCCGCCGTCCTTGGTCGGCCATGCAGTCCACTGCTTTCCGTACACGGGGCCGAGCTCCCCTTCAGGTGTGGCCCATTCATCCCAGATGGAAACCCCGTGCTCGTTGAGCCACGCGATGTTGGTGTTGCCACTGAGGAACCAAATCAGCTCGTTTGCGATGCTCTTGAAGTGAAGCTTCTTGGTCGTCAGGAGCGGGAACCCGTTCGCCAAGTTGTGGCGAATCTGTCGACCAAAGACAGAGGTAGTTCCAGTTCCAGTGCGGTCACCCTTGACCTCACCGTTTTGAAGAATGTCTTCAAGCAATTCCAGGTATTGCTTCATGCATGCACCAATCTGAACAAGTTATCGTGTGCTTCGGATGCCTCAGGCGGGGCCGTAGACATGCGAAGTTGAGGCGAGCTAGAAGTAGTCCCTCAAGACCCTCGGGGCGGTGTGATGCCCTGGAGCCAGGAGCGCATTTTGCTGCAGGAGCGCTTGCGCCACGTCCGGAAGGGCATCAGTCAGATGTGTAGGAAGCACTTTTAGTGCCCCCCATGAGCCCTTCGGGCTCAATCGTCTACCGAGCAACGGCGGCCTGGGTAGCAAGCGATATCACACTAGAGGAATACAAAAACGGGCAGTTTGTACTACTCTATTGACATGCCAAAGACCGCGAAAGCCATCGAGCAACTACCTCCTTCCACCATCGCTGTTCTTCAAAAGCTTGGGGCAGACCTTGCGGTTGCCCGGCTCCGCCGCAGAGAGTCTTTGCGCACGTGGGCCCAACGACTTGGGGTTACTGTTGCCACGTTGCGGCGGTTGGAGGCCTGTCTCTTATACACATCTAAAAGGGGGGGGGGGGGGGGGGGGGGGGGGGGGGGGGGGGGGGGGGGGGGGGGGG